>NZ_JBGIYY010000005.1:0-228343 GCF_041380235.1 Glaciecola sp. SC05 | reverse complement strand
TGCCACCCCATGAATTTTCGCTAATTGTGCCTTCAAGAAACAGCATATGGAAGTGGATGTTTAGATTCAACGCGCTGCCAAAGCGTTGAATAAGTGTCACAGCCCCCGTATTTTCTTGTTTAGTTGTAAAGCCTGCTTTGTTAACAATGTGAGTGGAAATGGCGCGGTGAATGATTTGCATCACTTTGCTTAACTCACTTGGGTATCTTGCTAGCAGCAAGCGAAGGGGAATGGGTAAACTTAGCACCCACTGGCGCACTGGGTACGCCCTTCAGGAACTGCTAAGCACATCATCAACCAACAGCGCTGCGCTTTCAGCCATTCGTCTTGCGCCACAGCTTGGTCCTGCAGACCGCGACTAGAAATCCACCTCGCTTGCAGCTAAACGCGACTAACTTTTCATGTTTGCAGTCGCCGCATACCACGCGTAGAAAGCCGTGCTCAAGTCGGCCGCAACGCAAGAACTCATCAAACTCACGTTCAACATATTTGGGTAAGTGTTTGCCTTGCTCGGCTAAGCTGGCGGTAAATTCTGGATAGTACCTTTCGACCAACTGATAAAGTAAGGTAGTTTCGGGGCGGTGCCGTTTGTACTTTTGTTGTTGCTGTATCGCCAGCACTTCCTTCATCCTTGAATAGTGGCATTCAAGGATGTCAAACAAGCGCTTAGAAAACGACTGAACTATGAGCCTGATTTTGGGAGGTGAGGTACTATTCAATGCGTTTTTTATAAGGTGTATAGCCAGGCGTTAATATATCACTACCAACGCGTTGACCATTTATAAAGGCTTCAAAAATACCTTTGGCAGTAATATACAAACGTGCCTTTTTAATGCTTTGTACTGTTGTAAATTCAGTGCGTAAATGCTGAGGAATATGAATAGGCGTTTTGTATTCATTCAATGCTATTGGCTCTGGATTATCAATCTCAATCCAATTTGCCGACCAGTCCGAATTTGATAATAAACCCAGTTCAAATTTGGCAATTTCGCTCCAACTTGACTCATTTTTTTGCTCATCCCAAAACTTTACTTGCCAATATACTGCTTGCCTAGACGATAGTGTTTTGCCTTCATAATTGATGAAAGTCGTTTCCCCACTTGGCACAATAGCGCTATCCCAAAGGTCGGGGGTATTAGGTAATAACTCGGCTTGGCTAGCGACAACAATTTGGTATTGTGATTGCGATAAAACATCTCTACTTACGGGCAATTTCCATGAAAAATTAGGCGTAGAGTCATAAAAACCTAAGGCATCAGAAAACCCTTCGTTTATGACTAGATCAAAAGGAGGCATCGACTTTTTTGATGCAGTGGTGTTCACGTCTGAACATGCCTGCAAGGTAAGCATAAAGGCTATAATTACTGATAATATAAACGCTAGTCGTTTGTTCATTGTCACTTTAATCTCCACTTCCTTTCCTGATTTCAATTGCTAGCATATAGCGTTACGCAGGCATATTTTAAAAGCGGTACGTCAAACCCAGGCGAATCTGCGCATCATTTTGTAAAAATCCAACAGAATCTTCAATCTGCTTACCTAGTACATTTTCAATATTTATAGTGATATCAGTATTTGAAGATAAATTAACAACACTGCTGAATCCAACACTTACGTGGCCTGGCAAGCGAACAAAACCCGTTGCAATAGAACTATCCAAAAACTCATCTCGAAAGTCGATATATATCGAGTTATTCGTTTTCTTATATGCAATATCTAAGCTTGCATTTCCACTAATATTGGGACGTTTACGGAGCACTACGCCATCATCAGCGTCTATCTCTAAGTACCTTGTATTAAGAACAAAATTCAGGTGTGAATTAATCTTGGTGATAAAGTCAAATTCCAAACCCGAAGTGTTTACCTTGTTGCGATTAACATTAGTAAACAATGCAGCATCAAAATCGACCAGATCGGTGAAGCGATTCATGTAAAACACGACGCTATATTGAGTATTTTCATTAAATTGACTCGAAAAACCCAAATCAAAATTCTTACTTCGCTCAGGGCGCAAGGCACTATTACCAACCAAAGGGTGGGCTAGTGCAAAAAAGCTAGGTAGCTTATAACCTTCATTATAAGTCGCAAAAATCTGGTATTGTTTGTTAACATTATAGGTTACGCCCAACCTAACACTTGTTTCATTGTCAAAGCTTTGTGGTAAATCAAGTCGAGCACTAAGCTCAAAGGTCAGATTTTTTGCGCTATGCTGCAGTTCTGCATAGGTAGAATTTATATCTTGAGAGAAGTCATAATCGACCTGCAAAGGCCCCCCGCCAAAATCTAGCTCCCCTCTATTTTTGCCGTCTTGCGTGCGGTGACTGCCCCCAAATATTAAGTCTGTGTTATCGGTGATTTGAAAATTGGAATATAAATCAAACTCAAGCTTTTCATATGTTGATCGTATATTACTAGGTGGGATCCCTGAGAACACTCCTTCGGATATACCAGGGTTAATAATACCTTCTTCTCGACGTAACCATGAAAGCTGGGCTGACAAGCTTAAGCTATCACTTGCGTTTACGGTAGACGTTAGTCCCATTAATGTCTGTTTACTATCGCGCTGTTCTGCAATTTTTGGCATGGCAAATACTTCACCACCCGAGTCCTCGGTAAAACCACTGACATCAGATTGATTGTGAGTTAACAAACCCGCTACATTATGATTTGTTCCTTGATAACGCATTTTTAGCAATATCTGATCAGACGCTAGTTTTTCAAATGAAGATACTGCTTTATTTTGACTTGAAAGAGACGCTAACACGGTCAAATTTTCATAGGCTTGATAGCTCGCCGTTAAACTGGCGTTCAAATCTTTGTTATTTCCTAGTTCTAATCCAAGTACAGGTGAAGTTGTATCTCTGGTAACAATATTTATCGCACCACTAATTGCATCGCCACCGTATATTGTGTTCACGCCACCTCTGAACACTTCAATTCGCTCAATAGCTGACGGGTTTATTTGATTAAAATCAAAACCTCCACCACGGCTGTTTGTGCTGTCATTAACAGGAATTCCATCAATGGTCACTAAAGTAAAATTAAACTCCCCACCCCTTATACTCACAAAAGGTAAACCACCGGCACTTCCATTTTCGGATACATCAACATGTGGTAAGCGTTTTAAAAGATCGGTAGTGGAAGCAGGGTTTATTTGCTCGATTTGTTCTCGAATAATGACGCTATAAGCACCTAGAACACCCTCGTTTAGTCGAGTTCCACTAACTTGGACCACTTCAACGCTACTTTGCTCTTGTGAATATACGTTTTCAGCAAAACAAAATAAAATCACACTTACAAGCAGAATTGAGTCACTTAATCTCATAGTTTAACCCTTTACTTAGATGAAGCTAAGCTATTCAAATAGGTCTTTCTAATGCCGTCCACTCTTAAACTAATCATTTTTTGAACGGTCAATTAATTCTGCTTCTGTATATGGCATTTGCCTGTCGCTTGTTTGCGTTCTGAATTTAGTCACAACGTTACCACCAAACGGATGTGCTTTATTTCCCCAATTGTTTCTAATGTATGTGCTTATATCAGCAAGTTCTTGATCGCTTAGACTTTGAGCAAAGCCAGGCATGATCATACTAATGTCATATTTTTTGTTATCAACAGTGATTGGCCCCATCAATCCATGAAGCAAAACTTTCGCTAATATTTCTGGATTGCCAATAACCCACTCACTATTAACAAGTGGTGGCCCCATGCTGTTGATACCTTCTCCGTCTTGCCCATGACACCCAAAACATGCAGCCTTGCCGTCATACAATGCTTTCCCACGTTTGTACATGTTCTGTTGGCCTTTACTCAAATTAAGCACATTACTATTGGCTATGTCTTTACGACCTACTTTTGCTAACAAATCTGTAAATTCAGTATTGTTAAACGTATCTTTGGCGTCTAAATATTGAGCAAACTCTTTCTCCTTGCCAGTAAGTCCATTTATGACAGCTTCATACACATAGGGCTTTCCTCCATACAAGTTTAGCACTTGTTCAAGCGCAGGAAGCGCCAATGGACTATCAATTTGGCCCGCTACTAAAGCCACGTTCACGCCTAATTCGTAATTATCATCATGTAAGGTAAATAGTTTTTGCGCCAAGCTCTCATGATCATTTTTAGACAGTCGAGTACTCAACTCTATACCTGCCACTTTTACTTTGTCGTGCTTATCGAGTAACGCTAATTCAATAGTTTCAATATCTATTGCATCTAAGCCCTCAAGTGTCCAAAGTGCATTGATTCGAGCGATATGACTTTGACTGTTTTTAACAATATCTTTTATCTGCGGGACCAGCGATTGTAGATAGTTTTGCACAATTAATTGGCGTGCCATATCTCGCCACCAACCATTTGGATGTTCAAGGTGGGTGACCCATTTTTGCGGGTTTTCTGATGTCATGCTTGGAAGCGACCCCAACGGTCTTTGTGCCCATCGCAGCCTATATATTCGTCCCATACCAGCATTATGTTTTTGTAAATCGCGAGATTCGTATTGTTCTCGTAAATATGTTGTCAAGTAATCAGCATGCTGAATCACGCCATGATACATATCCACAATATACAAAGTACCGTCAGGAGCCGTATTCAAATTGACAGGGCGAAAACGCTCGTCTGTTGACGCAAGAATTTCTGCTTGAGGATAGATTTCTGTTCCCTCAAGCTTTCCTTCAACTTGCGTCACTCTGCGCACACTAATTAGGTTACCAGCAGGTTCAGGTGTAAAAGACACACCATAAAATTCTTCTGGAAATTGATCTCCTCGATACAGATTATTCCCCGATGCGGCCGTGTATTTATTAAGTTTGCCTTTGTTTGGCCCTTCTGCAACAAGCGTGTTTGGTAAGTATGCTCTGTTTACCCCAGGGTTTATTCTGATAGGAAAAACATGATTTGAGCCTAAGGTGTTGGCATCGACAGCAAATTGCAAACCTGGGTTATTCATTAATGCACCTGGTCTCAAATATTCACCGCGTGCTGCCGAACTATTACCATTATGATAAAGGCGTCCATAATCATCTGAGCTAATCCCCCACTGTCCGCGATTCTCGGTAGTGGATAAGAGCATTTTCCAATATTTGTTGCGATATATTTCTTCGGCACTATCAGGAATTGCTGAGTTTAAAGGCACAACTCTATACTTGCGATTACTCTTAGCGTTGTAATACCAATTATCAAGCGAATAGTGCATAGCATTAGGTTTATGTTCTACGTTTCCACCCTTTGCGTAAATTGGGTCCACTACTTCATGTATGCCAACGCTATTATCTTCGAGAATTTCTGCAAAATGGAGTGACTCATGACTGGCATATAATATTCCACCTTTGACCATAGATATGGTCCTAGGAAGAACAACATCGTTTAAAATAACGGTACGTTTGTCAATTTTGCCATTTGCATCTGTATCTTCAAGTAAAACAACACGGCCTTGGGGAACCTCTTCATTATTTGCATCTAAGTCAGGCATATAAGTCTGCATTTCTACAGCCCAAATACGACCATTCGCATCAAACGCAATATCAACTGGACTTTGAATAAGAGGCTCTGCAGCGACATTTTCAATAACAAATCCATCTTGCACATGAATAGATTGGAGCGCTTTTTCTACATTTAGCACTGGTGCTGGAGGTATTTCTTCGGCAGGAATAGGTGCCGTCATATCGTGACCAAGCCGATCACCTTTATTTATTTTAGTTTCGGAGTTATTAGTTGTAAGAGCAGCAGCATTGTTAATCACGAGCAACAATATACAAGCAAGCACCTTCTTTGCACGTTGTTTAAAGCCAATTGTAACTTGATGATCTGACATAAAACTCGTTAATCGTGTCCTAACTTTACCTTTATTCATCGTTGTTTCTCGCTACGTTCGATGCTCAATCAGCCATACAAAACTAACCATGCAATCAGCAGACTTTGTCTACTTAGCCGCTTAATTACTATACAATTTTGAGATATTAACAGATTGGGCGATGCCACAAAAGCATATTTGACTACTTATGATTGAATATGAACACCTATGATAGTTGTTGGCGTAAAAAGTCAGGCTGCCAAACCCTTAGGGTTTGAAATAGGCAGTTAATTCGAGCCAAATAACGTTAAAACTTCTCGTTCAATTTCATCTTGCTTTTTAGTATTGCAAGCATTTTTTCAACAACTTCTGGGTGCTTTTCAGCTACATCTTTAGTTTCTTTTTCCTTACTCGTCAGGTCATACAACGCCAGCCCTTTGTTGCCAAAACGGGTTAACCGAAAATTGCCCATACGCAAGGTGTGCTTGCCTCGCCAATATGAATAAGCGGTATCTCCTTGCTCATTTGAATCATTTAGCAACTTGAGCATGGATTGCCCATGCAATAACTCATCTGGTACAGGTAATCCCACTAATTTTGCTAAGGTTGGAAAAATATCGACAGTTTCAACAACAGCATCTGTACTTGCGCCAGGTTCAGGCATATCTGGGTAAGCAATTAATAGAGGTGATCGCAGCGCTTCTTCATACAAGTTATGTTTGCCCCACATAGCGTGTTCACCTAAATTCCAACCGTGGTCTCCCCATAAAACAACTACCGTATTTTTATCTGCCCCAGATGCTTTTAGCATGTTTAGAATTTTGCCCACTTGTGCGTCAACATAACTCACACAAGCTGCATAGTGACGACGAACTAATTCAGCAAAGGCTTCATCTTGCAGCGGATTTTTACCCCAACGGTTATATTTCATAAACTCATTCGAGTTGAACCAAGTGGATGGATCTTGTGGTTTATTCGGGAAAGGATTTTTTGGGAACTCAACCCCCTCGTATAAATCGAGATATTTTTTAGGTGCGCCAAATGCAAATGCGGGCGAATAAGCCCCACAGCTAAAAAGAAAGGATTTTCAGGTGATTTGCTTAGTTGCTGAAGTTGTCTAATGGCTTCTTCGGTGATCAGGCCATCTGGATAAATATTGTCATCACCTTCTACTGCTTGAAAAACGCTCATTTTTGAAGCGTTAATGCGAACTTCACCGAAGGCTAAACCATGCATCGCTCCCTTTGGCGTTCCCCACTCACCAACCGGCATCAAGCTTTTCGTCCAACTATTAGGCATTTCTAATTGCGTGGCGTCATCCCAATTTTTCCCGATTTTTCCACCAGGATAATGAGAAACTTTACCGACAGAGACCGTAGTATACCCATGAGATTTGAACCACGCCGGCATACTTGGCGCAATTTGCTTAGAGCCTTCTAATAGAGCTTTCCCCCTTGCTTGGATAGACTGATTACTGTAATGGCCATATCGACCGGTTAACAACGAATAACGAGACGGCCCGCAACTGGGTGAATTTACAAAATGATTAAAAAACAGCCGGCTACTTTCAGCTAGCTCATCAATATTCGGCGAGTGAATATGTGCTGCGCCAAAAGATTTTAGCTCTGGACGTAAATCGTCAATGGCGATAAATAAAATATTCTTAATTGGCGCTTGTGCTGTTGTTTTTTTAGTTGCTTCTTCATTAGATAAAACTGCACACCCCTGCCCCAAAAAAATGCTACCGAGCAAAACACTGAATCTTACAAACATGATTTTTGCCTTCACTTTATTTTCCCTTAATATAATAGTGTTATCGAAAATAACGTATCTTAGAAGCTAAGTGGCCTTAACAAATAGCCGCGTGTTTAGTCCAGCAAACTTTTAAGGTAAAGAAGTACAATAAAATGGCTACGTTAGGTTTATTTCTTTATATTATTGCTCAAAATACCCAGGTGCAACATCGTAGTAGCCAGCTTCTTCATGTTCTACGTGGCGCAATTCATCCATAAACATAATAGCATCACTGTTACGAGCAGGATTATATTTACCGGTCTGATACCAGCCCCATGATGGGTAAAGCCCTTTGTCATCATTGTAGCCAAGTTTGATGTTGGTGAGTTTTACCATTTGCTTACCATTGATCCACATGTTGATGTAGCCTTCTTCTTCAAAAGGGTTGGAGCTTATTTCAAACACAAAGTCGAGCCACTTGTCTTTGTAATCTGCAATATTGACTGGCACCGTAACTTTCCCACGTCCTTGCCCACCGGTGTCTACTGCAAACTTTCTAGCATCCCATCCATACCCAATATCAAAACCCTTGTTGGTAATAGTCAGGGCCAATGGCGGATTGCGACCGGGTTCTTTTCCTTGTAGGGTTTTATCGGGAGCCCCGTGTAGCTGAAAAAAAAGCGGATTGTGGTTATTAGTCAGTTTGGTGCTCTTGCTTGGAAAATAGACACTAAACCCATGCCATACGGTTGCCGTGTGGCTACTGGCGTTTGTACCATGAAACATAGCTTTACGGTCTTCATTATCTAACTTGTTTGGATTGCGATTCCACTTAGCAGAGTATAAGTAAAACTAACACTATACGCTACCCTTCGTTACAGCTGGCTTTTAGTTTGGCTAGATGTTCGTTGCGAAGATGATTTAGGCATTTTGGCTAATTGAACAGTTTTCATTGTATGGTCTTTTCAAGTCTTTGGTATAGCAATAATGGAATTTGAGCGCATGTTGCCCTACCATTTCAGAATCTATTTCTTAGTATCTTATTTTGCTTATTGTCTACGCCCCAAAGTTGAAGTCGCGCTGTTCATCAGGTGGTGCACGCAAAGGTGGTAATAGCGTTGTTTGTGAAGAAGTAGGGTATTTTTTATCTAAATGCTCCAGTATTTTTTGAATAACGTGGCTATCTATAATGCAAGCGATGACGCTTAGCGGGTTTTGTTTTTTATTGGTGAGGTTTTGCAAATTAGAAAAATGGTAATAGAACTCTGTGCCAATAACGGCGCATTTCAGGCGCAGTAATATTTGATCGATTGAACAAAGCTGACGTTTCAAATCATATTCTAGACGAAATTCGAACAGTGACTAAAGAAGAGTCTAAGTTAATTAGACCATTACACTTAATAGTGAAGGCTCAATTGGGACGAGGATGTTGGCTCCCCCTTATCTTTCCTCACTTTTACCCATGATTTAGGGTTGGGTTTAGGTAACGGCTTTAGGACATCGCTTTTCCTAGCATAGAACGTTTGCAGATGAGTTTTTTGCTTGGCGCAGTATTCGGGCGCGAGTAAGCCACTGGCTTTGTGAGCGTCAAGCGTGGCTTTCCATTCTTCTTTAGTTCGGCGTTTTCTTCGCATAGTGTTCTCGATTAATTATCAACGACACCTCATCAAAACCGCTTACATTTTTCTTGTACTAAGTATCCTCATAAGATATTTTGAGTTACAACTTGTTAACAAATGGCAAGTTGCGATTTAGAATAAACGCATTACCGTTTGGGGAGGTAACATGAAAAATTCCATACATACAATATACAAATACTGCTTGCTGCTTTTTTTAGCCAATTTTATTCATCCCGCATATGCACAAGAAAATAAGCAAATTGAGCAAGTTTTTGCCAAGTTAATTCAAATATTACCCGAGGGTAGCCAAATTATTGCGCGTCCTTATGCTGAGAGCCTAACGAGTTATGGTGATAAGTTGCAGGCAAAGCTTGTTGATATGCCAAGTATGATTGGCGGAAAAGCGTTTAATGTTAAAACAAAAAAATCCAAAAATGTATACGATGCGGGCGTGAATACGCCTGTTATAGCAGATTTGAAAAAAGGCGATGTGGTCTATATCACGTTTTTTGCCCAAGCAACTAAACTTCCAAAAAACGCAGATAGGATCACCATACATGGTGTTGGTGTGCAGCAAAATGCGCCGCCATATGGTAGTTTGTTTTCTAAGACTATTAGCGTTGATGAAAAAATGCAGTCTTATTCTTTTTCTGGTGTAGCGGATAGAGACTATAAAGCCGGAGAACTACAAGTCGCTTTTCAGGTAGCCAGTGCATCACAAGAAATAGCCTTTGGTCCTGTGTTTTTGTTTAACGTTGGTCAGGGAATAGACCCATCGAGTTTGCCTTATGTAACAAATTAGCCTAATCAGAAGTCAGCGCCTATATGTCAAACATATCACCAGTAAAGCAATCTCTGGTGGGAGTACTTAATGGCCTAGCGTCGAGTGCTTCTATGTTGATTAGGGATGGACCATTCTGGTGTGTTGTTGAAATGCCTACCTTCTTTAATAGAGTGCTTATGACTATTTTTGTCTCTTAAGCTGCACAAAGCGTTTGATGTATCAATCAGCACCTCGTATGCAAAAGCATTGAAGAATACATAATAATTGTCGATACAAAGGGGATATTCAAAAAAAGGGGTAAATAGTGAATAATAAAATACATTTACGGGCTGTTTACTCTCTTGTCTTACTAGCAATGAGCATTTTACTTGCGTACTTTTCAGGAGCCTTGGATCGACAGATCGACTTACTAAAAAGCGAAAAAGTACCTAATATCGATTATGTAAACGATGGCAAAAATACTGCTTCCATAAAGAAATCAACAGACCATATTGGTGTTTCGTGTGTGGTTGTTGAAGAGAAATCGGATACATTTTGTGGTGCGACCTTTTGGACAAGCACTGTATTAAAAGAAGGTTGGGATATTACAAATTTCGATCGACTAGAAATTGGTATTAGCGTTGCCAATGAATTTGACAATCGACAAGTAAAACTTACGTTTAAAAATTACAACGAAAAATACTCAAAATCTGAAGATGTTGTTTCCCAAAAGTTCAATAGTGTGACTGCAACACTTGACAAAAACAAGCACATTTATAGTTTTCCATTAGAGTTTTTTAGGGTAGAAAGTTGGTGGATAAATCAATACAACGTTCACTATAATGATGCGCAAACTGACCTATCAAATGTGCAATCGTTAGATGTTATTTACAATAATTTAGACAAAATCGGTAACTACGAGTTAATTGTTTATCAAGCCAAGCTGCATGGAAAGTGGCTAAGCCTAACCCATGTTATGAGCATCGTTATTCTGATAATGTTTATTTCAATTGTTATTTTAATCAACCGCCAAATTGAAAACCAACGGCAACTGTCGTTTATGGATCCTTTGACAGGGCTTGCTAACCGAAGAGGAATGCAAGCTTGGGTTGACGAACTTAATTGTTCACAGAGCGCTTTAAAAAAAGCATCTTTGTTGTACATGGACATTGATGACTTCAAGCATATCAATGACAAATATGGCCATCTTATTGGCGACATATTACTTAAAACCTTCTGTAAGCTTGTGCAAGTTGCCATAAATGACTCAACAATAGGCGATAAAAACCTAAAATTTACCCGTCTATCTGGCGACGAATTCGCAATAATGTTGGTCAATCAAGACCCAATCATAACAAAACAGCTAGCTGAGTCTATTTTTAAACAACTTACCGCGCCAGTGCACTTAGATGGTCACTCTATCAATATTTCTGTCAGCATGGGCGTATCGAATGACATTCTTCACTCTGCAGATTTAAAAATACTATTTGGCAAAGCCGATGCCGCTATGTATTACGCCAAAAGGCGAGGTAAAAATAGTTTTAAAGAGTATGACGCGAATGTTGAGAGTGAACAAATGAGTCACAAACGAATTGCCGACGAACTCATCCAACAAATAGAAAGCGATGCACTTAAACTCAAGTTTTTACCTATTTACAATACGCTAAATAAACATGTAGAAAGCGTAGAAGTTGTATTTACTAGTGATTCAGAACTACTCAAGCATCAAGATACACAAACGCTCTACAAAATAGCCCAAGAGCACAAATTACTAGACGCGGTTGATGCGTGGACAATAAATGCTACTTTAAGCATGCTAAAGAACAATTATGATGCAATTGCGCAATTAGGTGTAAAGTTTTGTGTTAACGTCACTACCCTCGAAGTAGCAAATTCTAGTTTTGTCGAAAACTTGGCTAAACAACTCAATTATTATCGTATACCCGCAACATGGATTGGTATTGAAGTGAGCGAAAGCGCCGCGTCAAAAGACTATGAAAATAGTTGCAAAGATTTAAAAATACTTAGAGATATGGAAATTACGCTTACTTTAGATGAATTTGGTGTGAGCGCTACATCTCTCAACCACTTGGTACATTACCCAGTGGATACATTGAAAATACATCAAAGTTTTATACAAAACCTAAGCAGTAATAACGAGCAATCATCTATTGTAGTCGAGTCTGTTATCTCGC
The DNA here is from genome assembly GCF_041380235.1 of Glaciecola sp. SC05. Classification (NCBI taxonomy): domain Bacteria; kingdom Pseudomonadati; phylum Pseudomonadota; class Gammaproteobacteria; order Alteromonadales; family Alteromonadaceae; genus Glaciecola; species Glaciecola sp. SC05. The sequence continues at coordinate 216,241 of NZ_JBGIYY010000005.1, read as the reverse complement.
TCGCCAAAACTTGTAAACTCAAAATAATTGCTGAAGGAGTAAATAACCTCGATCAATTTTATTGCTTAGAAAAATTAGGCTGTGACATGATTCAAGGCCTTATATTTTGCGATCCTCTTAGCATAGAAGAGTTGCTGAAAGCCTTGAAAAGTCAAACCATGTTTAGTACGTACGCTTCTAAATCAATAGCGCAGTAAAAGGCTCGTTGATTATTCCCGAATTTGATCGGTTTTGTGATCAAATCAGATTGATTTACGAGTCTGTTATACACAATCGCGACGGCAAAGTGGCAGACTAATCCGATTTACCCGTTGTACTAAACCAACTTTTTCTAAATATCGAGCAATGCGATGGCTGATACTTGTCCGCGTGTGGACGGCTGCGTGCGCTCATCCTGTTGAATTATGATACCGCTCGGAAAAAATGCCATCCGCGTCCGACCCCGCTCCCCCTGCCCTTGCACTGCATGCAAAAATGAACTGCTCTCGCTTACTTCAGCATTTTGCTAGGGTGGGTGGGATCGCAGTTTTTTCAACTTTTTTTGCCAGTGATTGAGGTCGAAAAGGTGAAAGCCTGGCAATTCTGGCAATTCTGTTTTGGTCAATGGAGAGTATAAGTAAAACTAACGCTATACGCTACCCTTCGTTACAGCTGGCTTTTATTTTGGCTAGATGTTCGTTGCGAAGATGATTTAGGCATTTTGGCTAATTGAACAGTTTTCATTGTATGGTCTTTTCAAGTCTTTGGTATAGCAATAATGGAATTTGAGCGCATGTTGCCCTACCATTTCAGAATCTATTTCTTAGTATCTTATTTTGCTTATTGTCTACGCCCCAAAGTTGAAGTCGCGCTGTTCATCAGGTGGTGCACGTGCGTATTAACATCAGGAAGATCGCTGAATAACATTCATGGAGATCGCTTACTCCCTAATCAACAGGACCTTGGTTAAGGTACTTTTATTGATCTGCATGAGTCAATGATTTTGTCACTTTTCGCATCGACTCCCCTTCCAATTCCATTTTAATCGAGCGATGAACTAATCGGTCAAGGATGGCATCGGCATGTGTCGATTCACCGATCATTTCATACCATTTTTCAATAGGCAGTTGGCTTATGATGAGGATTGAGCGATGGTCATATCGTCCATCAATAAGATCGAGTAAGTCGCTACGCTGATTGGCGTTTAATGGCTCTAGGCCCCAATCATCGATAATGAGTAAGTCAGCTTTTATCAGTTTGCTCACCAGTTTTTGGTAACTTCCCTCAGCTTGAGCCAGATACATTTGTTCCAGTAGTCCTTTCAACCGGAAGTACAATACGCTTTTGCCTTGCCTGCAATATTCTGCACCAAGGGCGCAAGCAATAAAGGTTTTCCCACAACCGGTCGCGCCGGTGATCACCAGATTGTGTGCATGATGAAGCCAATCACTTTGGCTCAGGGTTCTGATTTGTGCTTTATCTATATTGCGGTTGGCTTTGTAATGAATATCCGCGAGCATGGCCTTTTGCCTGAATTTGGCCTCCCGAGTCAGTCGTTCAATGCGTCGTTGCTCGCGCTGTGTCAGCTCATGCGCAAGCAGTAATTGCAGGCGCTCTGTAAAGCTTAACTCTGCGTAGATATTGGCCTGAACAAGCTGTTGCTTGAGAGCATCTCTCATGCCCGCCAGCTTTAGTTGATTCAGTTGTAGCGTAATGTCTTGCATAATGTTCCCTTAGTGATAGTAATCGTTACCACGGATATTTGAATGTTCAATTAACGATAATAAGTCAGGTTGTTGCTCTGGCATTGCCGTTTTATCCAGTCCGTTTTTGAGTATAGGTTCAGCAATCCTAAGCAAGAGCGAAACGCTTGCTCAGGATGCTTGCGACTAGCGAGATTCTCTTGCACTAGCATTAATGTATGTGGTCCGATATTTTTAGCCCAATGTTCGAAGCGCTGGGCTGACCATTGTTGTTTTTGGTGAGCCTTAGGCATATGGGCGTCTTGGGTGGAATGTCGACCTGCTTGGTAAGCGCGAGCATGAGTCGCGACCGTATTCCCCTCATGCTTTAAGATAACAAGTTGACCGGTGATGTTCGCTTCAAGCTGTTTTCTAACAAGACTATAAGGCACAGAGTAATAGTGTTTTTCAATCTCAACGTGATAGTCGATATTGACGCGCACATGTTTGATATACGTATATTGATATGCACACTCCGGTAGGGGCTGTAAGGCAGGTCTATCAATACGTTGGAATAAGGATGTCCGCGATTCACCGTACTGCTTCATGACTTTATGATTCATCCACGTCACTAGTTCGCTAATGCGTTGGTTCAGTTGCCTTAGGCTGAAGAAGGTTTCTTTGCGTATTCTTGCCATTATCCAGCGCTCGACAATTTGCACGCCGACCTCGGCTTTCGATTTGTCCTTTGGCTTATAGGGTCTGGCAGGAATGATGACCGTACCATAGTGTTCCGATAGCTGATGGTAGGTAGGGTTTACATCAGGCTCATAGCGGCAGCTCTTATGGACCCCGCTTCTGAGATTATCCGGAATGACCACCTCAGGTACACCGCCTAGAAACTCAAAACAGCGGACATGACTCATTATCCAGTCTTCTAACTGCTGTGACCAGGTGGCCTCGGCATAGGTATAATTACTGGCACCCATCACCGCAACAAACACTTGGGCGCTACGACATTCGCCTGTTTCAGGGTTCACGATTGTCATCGTGGGGCCGCAATAATCAACAAACAGCTTCTCACCCGCATGATGTGTTTGTCGCATTGATAAACGTAAACTGACGCTCCACTGCCGATACATTCGACAATAATGATTGTAACTGTAATAGCCCGCAGGGTGATCATCTACATACTCTTCCCATAAGAGCTGCAAGGTCATATATTTGCGGGTTTTAAGCTCCTCTTGCACTTTTTGCCAGTTGGGTAAGCTGTGCTTTTTGAGCGGTGCTTTGGTTTTCAAGAATGTATTTTTTAGTGCAACGTCATCCCACTTATCTGCTAATGGCCACGACGTTATACCCATGTTAGCGGCTCGAGCAGCATAGCGTGAAACCGCCGAAGGCGAGATGGATAAACTTTTGGCAATTTGCCGATGTGTCAGTTTTTGTCCGTATTTAAGCCGGAGAATATCTTTCAGTTTTTTCATAGTAATAGGTACTGTCGACATGATTACTCTCGTCACATTTAAAAAAGACAGAGTAAAGGTTAAACACACCTATTGACTAGAAAGTAAGCAATTCAATAACATCGATGCAGATCGCTAAATAACATTTAGCATCGAAATTGATCTCGATGGATGTTATTCGCTGATCTAAGTTGATGTTATTACTTGATCTCGATGGATGTTATTTTGCGATCTAAGCTGATGAAAATATGCAGCTGTATCGCCAGTACTTCCTTCATCCTTGAATAGTGGCATTCAAGGATGTCAAACAAGCGCTTAGAAAACGACTGAACTATGAGCCTGATTTTGGGAGGTGAGGTACTGCCGTTATATCTTGAATGACCGCTTCCAAGAACGGTAACTCAAAATTTGGCAATGACTCCTAATCGAGGGCTTTGTCGACATTTGGTATAGTGAAAAGAAATCTAAAAGTATCAAACATTACGACTTTGTTTTTTTAAGTAACCCGTCGATTGTTACTATACTAAATAGTGGTAGTACACTTTATTATAGCCGTACACGTTTTCAGGCTTTTTTACCAAGCCATTGTCGAAAATTGTCCCGTGCAAACATTATTTCGCTAACCTATAGGCTATATCTTGAATAATTTAGAATTTGACAGACAGCATATCTGGCATCCATATACCTCCGCGCTGGACCCACTTCCTTGCTATGAAGTAACCGGTGCAAGTGGCGCAGAACTGCGCCTCAGTAGCAAAGAGGTACTGGTAGATGGTATGTCATCATGGTGGGCGGCTATTCATGGCTACAATCACCCCGTGATTAATCAGGCAGCCCATGCACAAATCGACAAATTTGCCCATGTGATGTTTGGCGGCATCACTCATCAGCCCGCTATCGACTTATGCAAAACCCTGCTGAATATTGTGCCTCAGGGGCTCAGCCGAATATTTTTGGCCGACTCAGGTTCGGTATCTATCGAAATTGCTATTAAAATGGCCATACAGTATTGGGCCAGCCAAGGGCGTACCGAAAAGTCAAAGTTACTGACGCCCAGAGGGGGCTACCACGGAGATACGTTTGCGGCAATGTCAGTATCCGATCCAACGAACACTATGCATGGCTCATTTCGTAAAACGCTGATTGAGCATTTCTTTGCCCCTGCCCCCCAAATTGGCTTTGATAATGCTTGGCACCCAGACGAAATTGCCCCTATGCGAGACATCTTAGAGCAACACCACCATCAGATTGCGGCATTGATATTAGAACCAATTTTGCAGGCCGCTGGCGGGATGCGTTTATATCACCCTGAATATCTCAAGCAATGCCGCCTACTCTGCGATGAATTTGATGTACTGTTGATTTGCGACGAAATTGCCACAGGTTTTGGCCGAACCGGTGAATTATTTGCTTGTAACCATGCCCAAATTAGCCCCGATATTTTATGCCTAGGCAAGGCACTTACTGGCGGCTACATAAGCATGGCAGCAACAATTTGCACCGAACAAGTTGCCGTAGGAGTGTGCGAAGGTGAGCCAGGAGTATTTATGCACGGCCCAACCTTTATGGGTAACCCTTTAGGCTGCGCTGTGGCAAATGCCAGTATCGAATTGCTGCTAAACAGCGATTGGCAAGGCAATGTCAAACGTATAGAAACCCGACTTAAACACAACCTTATGCCCCTAGCCAAACTTGATAGTGTCGAAAATGTAAGATGCTTAGGAGCGATTGCTGTTGCGCAGATGAAATCGTCGGTCAATGTTGCTCTGTTTCAAAAAGACTGTATCAGTCAGGGCGCATGGATTCGACCATTTGGTAAGCTGATTTATCTGATGCCGCCGTATATTTGCAGCGACCAGCAAATCGACTGCCTGACTCAGGCGATTGAATATGCCATCACAAAAGGCTGTGCCAGATAAATCCTGCACTGACGATACAACACACCAAAAGAGTATGAGATATCCAGCACAACAGCGCTTAAGCAATGCTAGACGACTTGCCATTTTTATTAAGCGTCAGCGGCTCTAAAATCTGCAGCATTCAGGCCATGTTTTTTCATCAACTTATGCATGTCGGTGCGGTTTCGTCCTGCCATATCAGACGCACGGGTAACGTTACCATCGGTCAACTGCAGTAAGCGACATAAGTAGCGATACTCAAATGAATCACGGGCTTCAGTCAAAGTTGGCCAATACTCCGTTTCTTGGGAGAGTGACTGTTCAACCAAAGAAGCAGGAATAATCTTAGAGTTAGTAAGGGCCACACAGCGTTCAACGACGTTAACCAATTGACGCACATTTCCTGGCCAATCGGCTTTAGTTAGCATGTTCATAGCGTCGTCGGCAAATTTACGCACGTTTATAGAATGCTTTTTAGCACTTTCTTTTAACAGGTAATCTGCCAATAAGGGAATGTCTTCAAAGCGGTCTTTGAGCTTTGGAATATCAAGGTTAACAACGTTTAAGCGATAATATAGATCTTCTCTGAACTCGTTGTCTTGCATGGCGTCCTGCAAGTCTTTATGGGTGGCAGAAATGAGTCTAACGTCAACATCGATAGAGGTGGTGCTGCCAACCGGTCGAATCGAACGCTCTTGCAATGCCCGCAGTAATTTAACCTGCAGACTCATCGGCATATCGCCAATTTCGTCTAAAAACAGTGTGCCGCCATCAGCCTCTCTGAACAAACCAGGGTTGGCCTGAACAGCGCCAGTGAATGCACCTTTAGCGTGACCAAACAATTCAGATTCAAGCAAATTTTCAGGTAAAGCACCGCAGTTAATCGCAACAAACGGCTTATTAGCACGGTTGGATGCTTTGTGAATCGCTTTGGCTAGCAGCTCTTTACCGGTGCCGCTAGCGCCGTTAATCAATACACTGACGTTTTTATCTGCAATCTGCTCGGCTTGTTTGAGCAGTTTAATCATATCGGGTGAACGCGTGATGATTTCAGAGCACCAGTCTCCCAATTCGCTCTTACTGGTTTGTTCAATCGCCTTCAATAAAATACGGCGCAGTTCATCATGATCAACCGGTTTGGTGAGAAAGCTAAACACACCGCGCTGAGTCGCCTCGACCGCATCTTTAATGGTGCCGTGAGCGGTCATTAATATCACCGGTAAATCTCGGTGCTGTTGTAATATTTCATCGAATAACGACAGGCCATCCATACCCGGCATGCGCAAATCGCTGAGCACAACATCGAAATCGTTATTGAACATTAACCTCAGCGCTTGGGTACCGTTATCAACGCTAGTCACTTCAAAACCCTCGGCCTCTAAACGAATAGACATCAAGCGCAGTAGACTCTCATCATCGTCTACTAATAATAATCGTGGGGTTTTAGGATCTTGTAAATCTACGGTCAAGACTAATTGCTCCTTTTTTCATCTGACATATTAGCTTCAATTTGTAAGAGTTGCTGAACTTGTTCACGCTGTTTTTGAATCTCATTGGTGCGAGTGTTAACGGTTTCTTGAAGTTCAGAAATCGATTTTTCTTGGCGTGTATTAACTTGACTTAATATGCTGATTGCAGACTCTAACTCAAGCATTTGTTGAGACGGCTCTTCAATCATTAATTGCAGTACTTGAGCCATTTTATTGTCCATACCCGATTTTAACTCAGTAAGCCACTTTTGTGCACGCAATCGATTTATATAGGGCGTATCTATGCCTTGACTCAACAGTACTTTCTGTAGTTTTTGTTTAGGCTCACTGCCTAAACTTTTGACACTTGCGTTACGTTCGGTCCATGTGACTTGGTCGGCGTCGATAATAAATTCGCTCCACGCACGCAAATGACAAAATTCTTCGTAGGTTTCTAAGGCAGAATCAGTTTCGCACAAGTAGGTTCCCGTAGAGGTTTCAATAGGGGCCTGCGAGCCAAAATTGTTTTGCAACAATTGACATCCCGATAAGCTGAGCAACATTACTGCTATACATACGACTCTCATGCCTTAATCACTCCTGGGCAATCTTACTCTAAAACAAACATCAGCCTCATTAGCATCGATAATTGTCACATCACCATTTAATAAACGTGCACAGTCAGCAACAATAGAAAGGCCCAGTCCTGCTCCCATCACTTTATCGTTACGTTTGTCTACACCCCGTTTAAATGGCTCAAATATTTCAGCTCTTAAGACTTCAGTAATTGGCTTACCGTCATTTAACACATCAATAATAATAAACTGGTTGTTTTGTGACACTTTGATGTTTATTTCACTGTCAGTTTTTGCATAGGCAATAGCGTTAGAAACTAAGTTGTCAAGTATCCGCCGAAGCAGTTCAGCATCACTATGCACCTGAATGTTGGCAGCAATGTGCGTTTTGATGCTCTGCAGATTTTGCGACAACAATAATCGGTATTCTTGTACACAGTCTTCAATCACTTCGGTAATATCGAGCGGCTCAAATGTAGGCTCTGCCTGTTGTAACAGCGCATTGTAGTCGAGTAACTTCACAACCAACAAATTCAGTCTTTCGGTAGAGGCATTGAGCAAACCAACCACCTCTGTTTGTCCTGGAGATAGCTTCCCGACCACTTCATTTTCAAGGATGGCGCAACCTTCTTTAATACTCGCCAGGGGCGTCTTTAACTCGTGTGAAGCATGGCGCAGCAAAGCCGTTCGCACCTTTTCTAACTGCTGTAAACGGTCGTTTAACCAAAATAAATCTTTTTCAACCGCCTTTAATTCTCGCGGCGCAGAATCAGAGCGTGGCGGTAATTTATGGCTAGAGGTCGCAATTGCTTTGATAATAAGCTGTAATTGTCGTACCGGTTTTACGATCAATTGCGCAGCAACGAGTATTAACGCAAGGGATAAAAGCACCAAGAAAGCAGTTGACCAACCCTGTCGTTTTTGAATATTGTCTAGATGGCTTTGCTGCTGAGAGATTCTTACGCCCACCGCGCCATTGACCTGCTCTTTAATGAGCTCTACAGATTGCGCAAATCTTGCCAAATGAGCATTAACGACGAGCTGGTCGTTGAACTCTGCATATCCTCTCAGCTTGGCAATATGGCCCTCAATGACCGAACATTCCGACAAGCCACCTAATATATTGCATAAAAACGCTAGTTTGTCTTCAAACCTGACAATCGCGAAATCAGCCAGTTCATCTAGCTGCGGATTAGGCAACACTTGATATTGTTTTATAAGCCTTTCGACATCTTCCCCAATCAACTCTAAATCTCTGAGTTCACTGGCAACCGACACAAAAAATTGCGTGTTAACAGTAGTAATGTAGCTAACGTCATCAAAATCTTGCTGACTCTGCCACAACAAGGCTATAAGCGGAATTAAGGCCACCATATAGCTACCAAGGACTAACTGACGTAGTGAGCGTATCTGCACTTTATTTACCGACTGGTATTTCCCTATTGCTAGCATTGCACAGCCAAGAAGATCCATCAACTTAATATCGCTCAAAAGAAAAAGGGGACGCCTGCCACTCGCAAAGCAAAACGCCCCACTAAAACTGAAACGAACGCCAGCTTACTCCTTTAAAAATGAACTAGTGAGCATTTCATCCATGCTCACATAACCATCTTCGTTTATGTCTACTGTCGTAAAATTTTCTAAAAGCCTAGCGTTGCCCGCTGCTTCACGCAGCGAAATTAGACCGTCTTGATTTTTATCAAGATTAACAAACATACTCTCTTGGGCGTTGACTTTAGCAAGGCCCATAATGGCTTGTAAGACGATGACACTCATCCCAACAATCATTATTTTTTTGTACATTCTCATGATCATTTCCTTTCAAGGTATCTAGGACTAAATTCAGGCTTATCAGCTCGATAAATTGAGTATAGCGAATACTGTGCCAACTGAACTTTAATCATACTTAACAATGACTTAACTTAATCATAAGAAACAATGTATAGGATAAACGTTGCACAAAAGCGACAGTGCTATCGCAGAATCAATTCAACTTGCTAGTATTTGCGCTGAGCGGCTTGTTTACGGTGGATCAGAGGCTTGTAGCTAATAAGACACAGCGGTTTACAGAAACAGGTAAAGCACCAGTAGACTAAGCACCGAGATGCCAAACAGGATAAGTAAATTAACACCAAAGAAGTCGGTTTTACGGCGGTTGCGCCTAGTGCGCATAATTATTGATACTAAACTCAATACTAAACAGCCCTGTAGCAGCAACAGTAACTGTTGTAAATGCGGTTGTGACCAAAACTCGCGACCATCAATCCCCCAAAACACCTGCACCCCCGCAATAAATTCAGGACGCGCATAATGAAACACTACTAGCGAGATCACGAGCAGTATCCATGCAATGACGTTTAGACCAACCACAAGGCGATAAAAGAGGTCTTGAGAACGACTAGTGTGGCGACGCTCAACAAGCACCTTTGTTCTATGTGAAGGCATTTTGAGCTCATCTATCGCACTTTCGTTGGACTTTTGTTTTTTATTTAGCATATTGTGCTTTGACTAGTGGAATCCTCACTTTGGTTCAGTATACTAGGGCCCGCTAATATTTTAAACGAACATGATTTAATACCAGTGAGAGCATAACATGCTCCCATCAATTGGAGACCTTTATGACCAACGCCCCAGTCGCCGATGTTTTGGCTGGCAAACACGACATAGGCAACAGCATCCAAGTTCAGGGATGGTTGCGCACAAAACGTGATTCTAAAGCAGGATTATCATTCCTTGCAGTGCATGATGGCAGCTGTTTTGACCCCATCCAAGTGGTCGCTATGAATTCACTGGCAAATTATAGTGAAATAGTAAAACTCACTACCGGTTGCTCGATTAAGGCCACTGGCACTATAAAGCAATCTGAAGGTGCTGGACAAGCTATCGAAATAGAAGCGAGCAGCGTTGAAATCGTAGGCTGGGTCGAAAACCCTGACACCTACCCTATGGCCGCAAAGCGTCACAGTATAGAGTACTTGCGTGAGCATGCACATTTGAGACCACGTACCAACATTATTGGTGCCGTTACTCGTGTCAGAAACTGCTTGTCGCAAGCCGTACATCGCTTTTTCCATGAGCAAGGTTACTGCTGGATCAGTACGCCGATATTAACTGCTGCTGATACTGAAGGTGCCGGCGAGATGTTTCGAGTCTCTACATTAGACATGATGAACGTTCCGATGAACGACCAAGGTCAGGTAGATTACACTCAAGATTTTTTTGGTAAAGAAACCTTCTTAACCGTATCGGGTCAATTAAACGTTGAGACTTACTGCACAGCAATGTCAAAAGTATATACTTTTGGGCCAACTTTCCGTGCAGAAAACTCCAATACCAGCCGTCACCTCGCTGAATTTTGGATGATTGAACCTGAAGTTGCCTTTGCCGACTTATCTACCATTGCACAACTTGCAGAAGACTTACTTAAATACGTATTTGACGCAGTCTTAAAAGAACGCCCCGACGACATGGCATTCTTCGAGCAGCGCGTAAACAAAGACGTTATTTCGCGTATGCAGGCGGTTATCGATTCTGACTTTGTGAGAATGGACTACACCGACGCGATTGAAATTTTACAAAAATGCGGTCGTGAATTTGAGTTCCCTGTCGAGTGGGGTGTGGATTTGTCATCAGAGCATGAGCGTTACATTGCTGAAGAGCATGTTGGCGCGCCGGTGATTATGCAAAATTACCCTAAAGATATTAAAGCATTTTACATGCGCATTAACGATGATGAAAAAACCGTCGCCGCAATGGACGTGCTTGCTCCAGGGATTGGCGAAATTATCGGTGGCTCGCAGCGCGAAGAGCGTCTTGACGTATTCGACCGCCGTTTAGCTGAAATGGATTTAAGCGCCGAAGATTATGCATGGTACAGAGATTTGCGCCGCTATGGCACCGTTCCTCATGCGGGTTTTGGTCTTGGTTTTGAACGTTTAGTGGCGTATGTCACGGGCGTACAAAATGTCAGAGACGTCATTCCCTTCCCAAGAACACCGGGCAATGCAAATTACTAAGATTTGAGCAAATAGCGTAAATCGTTAGTCAAAAAGACCACTTCACCGAGTGGTCTTTTTTTTCGCCAAAATAAAAATTAAACGCAAACCCATGCTGCATATAGCTTTGCAAGCAATTTGCATATTTCGTTACATTTGGCACATACCTTGTAAACAACTCTCCTATAAAGTGTCAGCATATCCACTAAGGACAGAGCACCATGAAAAGCAACACAAAACGAATCGTGATCAATACTATCGGCTTTTTCGCCATCATTGGTTTAGCATTTGGTATCAGTACTGGTATTCAAGCCACCGCTAAAGATGTAAAAGAAAAAGAAGCAAAAGACACGCGCCCCACTGTAAGTATTCAAACCATGTATCCAGAAACTCATAATGTCGAAATATCGAGCTTTGGCGAAGTCCAGCCTCTTGAAACTACCGTGCTTGCCGCTCAGGTAAATGGTGAGGTGCTTAGTTGGAACCCGCAGTTCGTGCAAGGCGGAGTAGTTAAACGGGGTGAGGTATTATTTACTATCGAAGCCGACGCCTATGAAGCTGCGGTACTGCAGGCACAAGCTCAAGTATCCTTAGCCGAAGCGGCGCTCACCGAAGAACTTGCCCGACAAAACGTCGCGCAACGCGAAGCACGGAACTTACCCAATAGCCAAGTATCTGATTTATATCTACGCAAACCTCAAGTGTTAAGTGCACAAGCTCAATTAAAGTCAGCACAAGCTTCTTTGCGTATCGCTAATCGTAACTTAGCTAAAACTCAAGTAACGGCGCCCTACGATGCATTAGTGATGTCTCGTGAAATAGGCTCGGGGCAATATGTCAGCGCCGGCATGCGAGTTGCTTCACTTAGCAATATTGAAAGCGCTGAAATTATTGTGCCTATTGCTGGCTTTGACCGCCCGTTTTTGCTCGATGACATGAACGGCAATGAAGCGGTAGTCACCACCAAAGACCGAGCGCCTATTGTGCGCGCTGGATTTGTATCTAGAGATTTGGGTGTCTTAGACGAAGCCACGCGAATGCTGCATTTAGTAATAAGAATTGATGATCCATATAGCTTAAATAGCGACGCCCCCACGCTAAAATTTGGTTCTTATGTAGAAGTCGCAATTAAAGGCAAGCAACTTTCAAATGTATTTAAAGTACCTCAGTCACTCGTAAACAACCGTAAGATTTGGTTGTTAGATAGTAATGAGCAGTTACAGTCTCACCCTGTCGAAGTAGTTCGCGAAGAAGGCAGCTTCTTTTATATATCTAGCGGCATCAGTGCCGATGACAGATTAGTCAAGGATTTACCTGAATATCCACAAAATGGCATGCAGGTAAAAGTAAAAATGCCTGACCAAGCCCTTATCTCCTACCATAGAAACTAAGGGGAAACGTCATGGAAACTCAACACACTCAAGCATCCACTACTGAATCCCAAAGCATGCCCACCGGGCTAATTGCTTACTTTGCGCAAAACCCCGTAGCCGCCAATCTGCTTATGGCTTTTATTATTATAATGGGCGTTATTAGCTACATCACTATCCAAAAACAAATGTTTCCGAATATAGAAATTAACTATATTACGGCAGATGTTTCATACCCCGGGGCCTCGCCCAAAGAAATTGAAGAAAACATTATCATCAAGATTGAAGAAGCCATCACCGATGTCACCGAAATCAAAAAATCGGTAGGACGTTCATATCGCGGCGGTGGTCGCGTGACTATGGAGATCCACCCCACTGAACATTTGCCCGATGTGCTCGATAAAATTAAAGCTAAAGTAGACGGTATCGCAACTTTTCCAGCTTCGATGGAGCCCATTACTGTTCAACAAATCGAATGGCAGCAGCAGGTGGTCGAACTGACCATTGCAGGCGACTTACCGCTTACTGAGCTTAAGCCTATCGCGATGCAAATTGAAGAAGAGTTACTGCAGTTAAGCAATGTGCAAATAGCCAGTACCGGAGCACCCGATGCTGAAATTGGCATTGAAGTACAGCCTGAGATGCTGCGCAAATACAATCTGACCATTAACGATATTACCTTAGCGATTCGTCGCTATTCAGCCAACTTTTCAGCGGGTCAAATAAGAAGTGACAGCGGCATGATTGCAGTGCGCGTTGAAAATCAGTTCTACAATGGCGACGAATTTAGAGATATCCCTATCAAAGTCGGCGCGGGCGGCGCAAAAGTACTGCTCAAAGATGTGGCGACAATTACCGATGAATTTACCGAAGGCGAGCGCTATTTTAAATACAATGGTAAAAACGCCATTTACGCAAGTGTAAGCGCTACTAGCACGCAAAACATGCTGCCTGTGGCCGCCTCAGTTAAGGCTTATGTTGAGGAGCGCAACAAAACCTTGCCCGACGGCGTCAGCCTCGAAATCTTGGTGGATATGACTTACTACTTAAACGGCCGCCTCGACATGATGTTGACCAACATGCTGCAAGGCGCGGTGCTTGTATTCTTAATGCTGGCCCTGTTTTTGCGCATAAAACTGGCTTTTTGGGTCATGATTGGCTTACCGGTATGTTTTTTAGGCGCATTGATGGTCATGCCCTTTGTTGGTATTACTATCAACATTATTTCTTTGTTCGCCTTTATTATGGTCTTGGGGATTGTGGTAGATGACGCCATTGTAATAGGCGAAAGTGCCTATACCGAAATTGAAGCCAATGGCGGTGGTGCGCGGAACGTTATCATTGGCGCCAAACGCGTCGCCACCCCAGCTACCTTTGGGGTACTCACTACTATCGCGGTGTTTGCACCCTTTGTATTTACCACCGGTCCGATGGGCGACTTTTTTATCAATATTGCCGGAGTGGCAATATTGTGTTTAATATTTTCATTGATTGAATCTAAACTGATCTTGCCTGCTCACATTGCCCATTCGACTTTTAAACCTTTAAAAGAGAATGGCTGGCGCTCTCGTTTTAACAAAGCATATTTTGGCTTTATTGAAGGTCCTTATAAACGCTTTGTTACCGCTTGTACTAAATACCGTTGGTTAGTATTTGCAGGCTTTTTCGGCATGCTGGTGATTAGCTTTGGATTAATCTCAGCTGATTACGTGCGCGTAGTGCCTGAACCTAAAGTGCCTCACGATTTCCCAAGCATTAACATTGAAATGAGCGAAACGGTTGCCGATGAGGTCACCATCGAAGCACTAAAAACCATAGAGCGTGTGGTGCTTGATGTTGATAAGCAAATTGCTGAAGAATATGGCACTGGCATGGTCCGTGACATTCTAGTTTGGAACAACGGCCGCACTGAAGGCCGCATCATGGCTCCCCTTGTAGATGAAGATTTACGCCATTTTGACACCTTTGAGCTTGCACGTCGCTGGCGAGAAGCGATGCCTGAAATTGCCGGTATGAAGTCTTTTACCGTACAAGATGACGTCAATGGCGGCGGCGGTGAGGGTGAGTTTGGATATATGCTATTTGGCTCAGATATCGCGACCCTGAATGCTGCAGGCCGCTTAATGATTGAGCAACTGCAAAGCGAAAAAGGTGTCTTTGACATCAGCTCGACCATCGATCCAGACAGCAAAGAAGTGCAGCTTCAGTTAAAGCCGGTGGCATACGACTTAGGCTTAGATTTAACTACCATTGCGGCTCAAGTTGGCGCCAGTTTTTACGGCGGCGAAGCACAGCGAGTATTGCGCGACGGTGAGGAAGTACGCGTAATGGTGCGTTATCCTAAGCTGACTCGCGAACGCTTTGCAGAACTCAAATACGCCGTGATCAGCACCCCAACTGGACAAGAAGTGATGCTAGGTGACGTTGTTGACCTATATGAAGTACCAGGTATTAGCTATATACGCCGTGAAGGTGGTTACCGAAGTGTCTACATTTGGGGTTCTATTGACGAAGAGCTTATTGAGCCAAATCAGGTTGTCGAGAATATAAAAGAGAATATACTTCCTGCATTAAAAGAAGCCTTTCCTTCGGTTAAAACAGAACTCGGCGGACAAATAGAAGAGCAGCAGGCTCAGCAATCGGAGCAAATCATGTTTTTTGCCGCTGGTTTAGTATTGGTCTATATATTATTGGCCGTGCCGCTTAAAAGCTATGCTCAACCCTTAATCATTATGTCGGTTATCCCCTTCAGTTTTACTGGGGCAATCTGGGGGCATTTTTTCTTCGGCATGGACATCAGTATGTTTTCGTCGTTTGGTCTGATTGCAGCCGCTGGGGTGGTTATCAACGACTCACTGGTGATGACCGACTTTGTGAATCAGCGCAGAGCTCAAGGCTATAGTATTAAAGACGCCGTAATTGATGCCGGTTGCTCTCGCTTTAGAGCCATTACCTTAACCTCAATTACCACATTTGCTGGGGTGCTACCAATAATGTTTGAAACAAGTCTGCAGGCTGGCTTTGTTATTCCAATGGCGGTAGCTCTTGGCTTTGCTGTACTTTACGCGACGATAGTCACGCTAATTTTGGTGCCGTGCTTGTATTTGATGATGTCAGATATTGGCGGCCTGTTGATGACTTTTTGGAGATTTATCAAACGCGTTTTTAAACGCTCAGAAAAGTTAAGTTCAAGCACTTATACTAGCTAATCTGAACTCTGGATAGCTAAGCTCTATCATCGAAATCCAGCCTACTGAGGGATCCACAACCTTGGTAGGCTGATGCTTAAGTTCACTGTTCATCTCCCCTGCTAGATTCCACCGTATATAGCTTTTATTCGTCTGAATCGCGCTAAATCACTGCGCATAAACGGTATTCCAATGACCTTAATTTTTGCAACGATGATCAGTAATGCCAGCCGTTGGCGAAGATAAGTGATTGGCGCGAGCAAAAAAGATCGAAAATAGCCTGCATTTACGCTAACTTTTTGGCCAAAAATACCGATGATATAGATAAGCAATGATATAGATAAGCAAAGTGCAGATAAAACGTTTTAAACACCCCACGCTTTGATAAAAGGACAAGATGCAAAGTAAAAGCCCCATAAGAGTTTTGGTAGTAGATGACTCATCTTTGATGCGCAGTCACATTTGTTCAGTGCTGATTGAAAACGGCATGATTACCGATACTGCGAACAACGGGCAAGAATGCTTAGATAAAATAGAACGCTTTCGCCCCGATGTGATCACCCTTGATATCAATATGCCAGTAATGGACGGGATTGAGTGCTTAAGACGAATCATGTACAAGCATCCAATGCCGGTAGTGATGGTTTCATCACTCACACAAAAAAATGCAGCAGAGACCTTAACGGCGCTTGATATCGGCGCGGTGGACTATGTAGCAAAGCCCGACGGGTCTGTATCGCTTAAGCTCAATCGCGACAAATACATGCTGGTTAGCAAAGTCATTAATGCAAGTAAAATCACAATGCGCTCAAACGCTCAAGCATCGAGTCAGCGCGACCTTGCTAAACCTCGCGAGCCCATCACAGCGCGCCATGTAGCTGTTCCAGACACCGCATTTAGCTCATCAAACAATGTAACACCGCTACAAAGACTCGCAGCATCTGCTTTTGACGCGGTGATAATTGGCGTATCTACTGGTGGCCCGAGCGCCCTGCAAGAAATCATTCCGAAATTGCCGGCTAACTTTCCCTATCCTATAGTGATTGCTCAACATATGCCCGCTCGCTTTACAGCGGTATTCGCTGAGCGCTTAGACAAAATATCTGCGGTCACGGTTAAAGAAATCAATGCACCAAAAACGCTTAAACCAGGCGTGGTCTATATCGCTCAAGGCGATGCCAATGTCGAAATGTACGCTCAAGGCAATCAACTAGGCGCAAGGCCTGACAATAAAGAAAGCCCGCACATTTGGCGTCCTAGCATAACCAAATTAGTTGAGTCAGCGCTGAAAGTAGCGCCTGCAAAACGGCTGTGTTTTGTGCAACTTACTGGTATGGGCAACGATGGTGCGCAGGCCATGGCGAGCGCCCATGCGCAAGGTGCGACAACCATTGCTGAGTCAGAACAAACCGCAGCTGTATACGGAATGCCAAAAGAACTTGTAAAATTGGGCGGAGCGAGTATGGTGCTGCCTAATTACGACATAGCCCAAGCATTATTGGCATTAAAATAGTCATT
The DNA here is from genome assembly GCF_041380235.1 of Glaciecola sp. SC05. NCBI lineage: Bacteria > Pseudomonadati > Pseudomonadota > Gammaproteobacteria > Alteromonadales > Alteromonadaceae > Glaciecola > Glaciecola sp. SC05. Next base: position 199,101 of record NZ_JBGIYY010000005.1, on the reverse strand, counting down.
TTGCACGCACTGGAAAACAAGTGGACACCCAAGAATTTATTAAAATCCGCCGATTTATCGTCAAACTCGGCAAGATGCTGCACAAGTACGGAACACCCGCGTTCAGACTAGAAGCCCACCTACTAGAAGTGGCAACATACCTGGGTGTGAACTCAAGCTTTATTTCAACGCCGACTTCATTAACCTTTGTGATCTGGAGTGACTTTCACGAAGATGAGTATAATCATGCCGCGAGAGTGCAGCCCGGCGATATCGATTTAGGCTCATTATCGCGTACCGATGAACTGGTTAATCGATTGCTAAAAGGCGAGCTAACCTTGGTCGAGGCCGACGTTGAATTAACTCGAATTGACGGTCTTCCAAACTTTTATCATCCTGCGGTAGAGTTTTTTGCTTTTGGTTTGTCCACCGGCTCTTTTGCATTGGTCATGGGCTCTAGCTTTGATGATGCCGTGGCTGCCGCGGCAATTGGCTTGATCATGTATCTAATTTATTTTTGGTCGACAAAGAGTAAACGTGTTGCGCTTATGCAAGAGCCATTAGTTGCGCTTGTAGCCGGTGTCTGTGCCTGTGCTATTAGTAGCCTATTTGACCCCGACATTAATATCCGCTTAGTTGTGCTCTCTGCGATCATTATTTTCATTCCGGGGCTCGCACTTACTATTGGTTTGGCGGAACTTTCATCGCGCAATTTGATGTCGGGAACGGCCCGGGTCATGGATGCATTGATGCAGCTATTTAAACTCTACTTTGGTGCGTTTTTGGGGATTGCAATTGGCATATGGTTGTTTAGTGAGGTCGAACTAGTGCCCACAAAAGCTGCCCCTAAGTATGCTGTTTGGATTGCAGTACTTACCCTATGTTCGGCCCTAGTGGTCATTTTTAAACTGAGAATTAAGCATGCTCCATGGGCAATTATGTGCGGATTCATTGGCTATTTTGGTACCTATTGGGCATCAAAATACTTAGAGTTTGGCTTAGGAACCTTTGTTGGCGCATTTGCGGTTGGCATCTTTGCAAATATATTTACTAAATTGGCCAATGCACCAGCAAGTATCGTGCTAATGCAAGGCCTTATTGTGTTGGTACCGGGTTCAAAAACCTACATAAGTCTGAACTCGTTTGTGTCTGGAAAAGACTTCATGCAAACCGAACACATTGGCCAAGAAACCTTTGTTATCTTTATGTCTTTAGTTGCAGGACTAATATTTGCTAACGTGGTTATGCCTACCAAAAAAGCGCTTTGATCTTATACCTTCAAATTAGCTTGCGCTGCTAAGATCGAGACTGGTAAAGCACTGATTACGGCCATTAGATTTGGCTCTATACAAGGCTTCATCAGCTCGTTGCAGCCAGTCGTAGTTGCTTTCAGCTTCGGTGTATTGGGCAATCCCTGCAGAGGTAGTAATCGTCAGCTCCGGCAAATGCCACTGGGTTTGCTCAATCGCCGCCGCCAGCTTTTTTGCAAGTTTCTTGGCTTCAAACAACTGCGTATTTTCAAGCACTAGCACAAATTCTTCTCCACCCAAACGGTAAAAACTATCGGACTCACGAACATGATCCATCATAAGAGCTGAAAACTGTCGCAGTACTTCGTCACCGCAAGCATGGCCAAAGCTGTCGTTTACCCGCTTAAAATAGTCAATGTCAAAGATAATCAACGAGCATACGTTTTCTGGAGTACGTTTTATGCGGTTGACAATTTCTATAAGCTTTTCTTCCAGCCTACGTCGATTACCTGCACCGGTTAACGGATCGATAGTTGCCAATTGCTTTAAAAACAGAGCTTGGGTGCGCATACGCTTTGAAAAGGCAAAAGAAAACAAAAATGTAGCGCCTGCCGAAATGCTAAAGGTGAGCAGTAGCAAAAAGCTGACTTGTGTCCAGATCATGCCAATCACTAAAAACAAAAACAGCAGAGTAATAATGGCCGCAATGCTAGGACTTAATAAGAAGAAACTTGTGGTCAGCGCAGGATAAACCCAAAGTACGTTTTGCGCGCCTTTAAGGTAAATAGTAGCGGTCATGGCAAATAGCGTAATAACGGCCAAGCCGACCCTTGCAACTTCGACACGTTTGGTGATTAAAAGATGTAAAAATAACAACAGAGTAGCTGCAAATACCGCACTGTTCATAATAGCAATAGACCAATCTTGTTGGAGTATTCTCAATACTGCAAAAGGCAATAAACCTAAGGTAATTCCACCGCTGATGACGACCAATACAATATAATCAGAACTGCGACTGTCTGTACTTTGTTGATGTTTAATAATATCACTCCAAAAATGTACATCAACAATGGGATAGCCGATGCTTTGTGCTAACTGCCGATTATTAAATCGACCGCTTATTGCGAGTGTTTTTGATATTTTGGTGGTGTTAAAGGTAACGTCAATAACCATTTTGTTATTAACCTAGCAGGCTATTTTTATTATTTTGTCTGCCTTATGAGGCGAGTGTAGCTTGTGTTCTTAAAAAGTAACAGCGTATTTCAATTATTTATGTTTATTATTTGTACAAGCACTTTGCTATTTTTATTGAGGCCTCTAGCTTATGCAACAAATGCACGTAAACATTCACCCGTATTTTCATCTAAGGTTTAACATCAAATGATGCGCATTTGTCTGAGCGGTTTATAAGAAGTCAGGCGAACAGTCAGTATTTAAGTAAGACAGGCCAATATTACAAATATGGCCACGATTACATAAAGCTAATATCAGGAAATATTTCAGCAAGCTGCCGTTTGTTCAAACTCCAATGTGCCTTTAACGCCTTGCCAATCCACTCGCGAGTATCTGAGGTCGGCATTAAGTCCCTGCCCTCATATAATTGATCTTTGCCTAAGCCCGGCCAACTACCATGAACCTGTTTGTTTGCAACACCTGCACTCGCAAAGTCAGGGGCATTGCTTGCCAGTGCGCCACCGGCTAAAAACATCGACGCCCCAGTTCCGTGATCGCTGCCAGAGGTGCCATTTATTGCAACCGTGCGGCCAAATTCAGTGGTTACCACCACTAGAGTGTCTTTCCAGCGTTCTCCTAGACTTTCCCGCAGCGCCAACAAGCCTGCGTCTAGTTCTCTAAACTTGCGAGAGAGCCTGCCCTGCATGTTGTTATGGGTATCCCATCCATTTAGCTCTAACATAGCGCATGATATGTTGGCTTGTTGAGCCATTAACTGCCCGCAACTTTTGGCTAACAGCGCAAAATTAGTGCGTCGTTTTTGCTCCATGCCCTGTGTGGCAGTCAATTGCATCTTAGCCAAGTCAAGCCACTCTCCCATCTGCTCATCGTTGCTATACAAGGATGTCAAACGTGCAAGTAAGTCGTCATCCGGCTCGTTAAAAGCAGTCGGGTACCATGTTTGAACGGTATTATCTTCGCCCCTCAATGCAATTGGGACTGCACGCGCAAGCGCAAGTCCATCTCCTGAATAAGCGTTTAAGGCCCTAGCCAACCAGCCGTTTTCATGTTCCGTTTGATTGAGGCCAGACTCTAACTGGTCTTGAGCCTCAAAATGTGAGCGTTCTCTATACCCAGTAGCAACGGCAACGATAGGGCTAAGCTGACCTTCGCCATATAGTTGATGCAGGTAGGGTAAATCTGGGTGAAGTGAAAAAGATTGGTTTAAAGGCAGCAATGCGTCTTCGATGGGCTTCACTATTGCGCCTCTTATGGCAGCAAAATCAGGATCAGCCACTGGCATAATGGTGTGCAACGGATCGAGTCCTCCACGCAACATTACCCACACTAAGGGTTTTTTGGTCGACTCGCTGAGCAATTTGGCTGTTGCAAAGACACTTGGGGATTGCATTAACACCCAAGCGGCTCCTGCTCCTTTGATAAAGTCGCGGCGGTTTATATACTTGCTCATAGCTATCTCCTTTGAAACTCAGGGCTCATTAATAACAAGGTAATAGCCTGCCGCTGACTCTCAGCTCGCGCAATTTGCGTGCGTGTATGTTCATTTAAAAACCCTCCGAGCAAAGCTGGAGCAAGCATCAAAGAATCTGCCGAGACCTGTTTGGCGAAATGTTCTGACCATTCAATGCGACTCATCAGGGCTTGCGGCCCAGACCAAGCGCTTGCATCGTCAGCATAGCCCGCGGGCGAACCTGCATTAAATAGGCCTTGTCCCAACACCTCCAGTAATTGGTAAATACTTGGTCGAGGAGACATTACCGAACACCCACGGCAAGCCGAAATCACAAAATCACGAGGCGTCTTTAGTTTTTGCTGCGTCATTTGCCAGCTTTGTGGGTGATCAATCATGGCGTTCATCACGCTAGGAATGTGCCCCTGGCTACTTAAAAATGCAGCGCTCATTGCATCTACTAAACCTTGGTCGGGCTGGTCTGCGATAAAGTGTTTAGCTAGCTTATGACTAATATGTTTTGCCGTTTGTGGATGATTGGCTAAATCGTTCAAAATCCCCAAACCTTGGGCTTCTCCTTGGCTTTTATTAATCTGTGCATAACGTTTATTGAGAATGGTGCGCCGGCCAGGCTCATGGGCGTTATGCCTAAACACAAAACCTGCAGATTCATCTTTTTCGGGGTTGCCAATACTCCAACCACTTAGTGCCTTGGCAAGCTCAATCACATCTTGTTGGGTGTAACCGCCATTAACGCCTAAGGTATGCAGTTCGAGAACCTCCCGCCCCAAATTTTCATTTAGGCCTGCTTTTTTTCGGCGCCGAGCGACTTTGCTATTCGGCCCTACTGAACGCTCATTATTTAAATACACAATCATCGCGGGATGACTCACCACCTGTTTGAGCATCTGCGCAAAATAACCATGTAAATTGGGTGCTATTGCTTCAGCTTCTAAAGTGGGAGCAAGCGCTAAAGATGACAAGTTTGCGCGGCTGACTGAAAAATGATTTGAAAAAAAATCGAGCAACCTCGCCTGCAAAGGCCTGTTGGTGCTAAAGCTCTGTTGAACGCTCTGCTCTGCCATCGCACGGGCTTTCATCACAATAGTTCTGCGGGCCTTGCTAACTTCGCCTTGGTCAAGCCCTGAACCTTTACGAAAGGTGTTAAATGCGTACACGTCTGTAATAGCTTGTTGACTCGACCATGCTGGTTTTGGCAGCGGATAAGGCTCGAGCAATTGCTGCTTTAGCCAAGACACGGGCGTAATAGTGTTAAGAGATTGTAGATCCCTGTCATTCGCACCATAGCCAAATCTGTTGGCGGCAATAAAGTGAGCATCACTAATCATGTTTGTCTACTCTTTGACCACTGAAGTCGCATTACTTGCGACAATTGTGTCAGTCTAATCGTAATACCGAGTATATTTTGAAGTGCAAATAAGACAAGAAACTTTGCGTTTTCTTTACAATTACTAAATGACCTTATGAGACTGCTCAGCCAAACTTAGTCCAACTGCTCAGTCTCTAAGGAATATACGGTTAAAAATCAGCGACGAAAAGCAGGAAAAGGCACCGGCTGAGTAAAACCTCTGTCGGCATGGCGAATAGGGCCTTTTGGTGCTTGCCAATAAGACTTGCTCTGAGCGCGAACTACACCGCCACTTACTGCTGCTATTTGTTTGTTATTTAGATCATCCATGATATTTCTCCAATAGTTTTATGATTTAAAAATTATGCTTCGGCACTCACTTAACACTCAAGCACCGAAGACCCACACATATTAGCAAATCAAAAAAACCTGAAAACTGTCCGATGGATGGGAATATTACATAAGCAAAACATTGAAATATCCATAGTCCCGATCAATTTTTATGGAATATTTGATTTTCTAATGTATGACCATTGATAAGCTGCCTATATTGCCAATTATGCGCATGACAGCACTCTAGTAACAGAATATCAAAGGCCGACTCACAAGCATCAAATTCCACCACGTATTCTTTTGCTTGGCTCATATACACTTTTATGACGCTAGGCAAAGCCTGCAGGGTTTCTTCAACATTTGGGTAGCTTTGGCTCAACTGCAAAGTAATAAAACGCTTATCGTCTTGAGATTGGCTTTGCGCGCTATGCTCAGAAAGAATGCCTTGATCGAGGTGTAAGACTTGGCCACACAACCTTTCTAATTCAGTTAAGTCATGGGAACTGAGAATGAATGTCGTCTCGCTGCTGAGCGAGCTCACCAGCTCTCTTATTGCACGCGCATGAATCGGATCGAGCCCCGCTGTGGCTTCGTCGAGCATGACTATTTTCGGCTCACCAATGAGCGCTTGTGCAATAGCAACCCGTTTACGCATGCCATGAGACAAGTCCGTAGGGTTTTGCTTGGCCGCTGCGCTTAAGTCAACTAACTCTAAAACACGCTCACTTTCTTGCTTGGCCTTGGCCTTACTTAAGCCTTGCAGGCGTCCGTAAAAGCTTAGTTGATGAATAATACTAAAGCGTGGATCAAACTGCGCATCTTGAGGCAATGCCGCGAGTTGCCCAAACAGCTTTGAACTACCTGGTGCATGACCTAATATGGACAACTCTCCGGCACTCGGAAATATATATCCGCAAAGCAAGCTAAATAAAGTGGTTTTGCCCGCACCGTTGGGGCCAACTAATGCAACAGGAGCGCCTTTACTGATTTCAAAATTCACCTTATTTAGCGCTAATTTACTGCCAAACTGTTTACTGAGGCCAGAGGCGCTGATTAAAGTCGTCATAGTGCGCTCCTTGCGAATATGCGTTGAGCCAATAGTAGCAAAACGGCAGTTTGTGCTAGGGGCAGTCCAATAGCGAGAATAGCCTCAGCATTCTGCCCTGCCATTTGATCGAGCTGATAACCCGGAAAAATAAAACTTAGCATACCTAATGCTGGAATTTGCCAACTCAAAATTCCCACAATAATATTTCCTCCCGCAAAAAACAAAATTGCAAAAACAAAGGCTAAGCGTGCCGAGTTTGCAAAGGTGTTTATTAAGCTCATTAAGGCTATGAATGGCATCACCGACACAATCAAATATCCAAATAACAAGAGGCTGTGAGGCAATGCAGTTGCCAATAACGCGGGATCGCGATAGGTCAATATTGCTAAGGTAGCGCTCAAGGTCAGCATTAATAAGATTGCCAATATCAAGACTTGCCCAATAAAACGTCCAATTAGTAATTCAGCGCGAGTCGCTCTTAGGCTTAAAAATCGTAAGGTTCCTCGCTGTTTATCGCCAACGATTTGGTCGCCACATAAAAACAAACAAAAAATAGGAAAGCTATAAAGCGCAATTAACCAGTAAACAGCGAGTTCAGCGGCCAGCCAACTCAACAGCTTGCTCAACCCTATCGCACCAAATACACTATCGAAGAACCCAGCAAAGTCAGGTGAATTGAGCAATGACACCGACCCTGCAATGGGGTATCGCAGGATCAACAACCAACAAATAGAAAATGTGATAACCGCAAGCAAGCCTCGTTTGGTGAGAAACAATCTGACCAATTCAAATGATGCGATGTTTGCTAATCGTTTTAGGTGCAACGTTAAGACTCCTTGAGTTTGGCAATTACTTGGATTTGGCAATATTTTGCAAACACAAACCGCCTTTTGATAAGTAGGGTATTAGTTTAAATGACGTAAAGCTATAGCATCAAGCTCAGGGCTTTGATTAAAATCTGCGAACAATTGCAATTCGTCCCTAAGCTCAACATAAAAGCGCGCTTTGTCACTAAGCACGCTTTCTAAGTGAAAGCTCGACACATCCGAGCACTTCCTCGCTCTTTGAAGCCTTGCAATCTATACGCCCAACAAGCTTATCGTTGCATAACACTAGCAAGCAAAAATAACCATAAACACGTTTTGCAGCAGGTAAATAACACTCAAATTTGTAATCAACATTAACCAATACATATGGTTAAAATTGCGCATGACCTAAAAACTTTTTATCAGTAAGATATCAAGCATGAAACCTATCATAAAATTTTCACCTAACCGTGTTTGGCGAACCTATGTGGGCGGTAAGCAACTCGATACTATTGAGGGGAAAGACAGTCCTCAAGACTCACATTTTCCTGAAGATTGGATTGGCTCCACTGTTGAAGCTCGTAACATAGGCCGAGAGGATATTTCAGAAGGTCTAGCCATGATTAGCCTCGACGACGGACGCTCAGTACCTTTTCGCGACATGCTAAATGAAGACCCAGCTTACTATCTTGGCACCAGTAGCGGTGAGCTCCGTTCGATTGATGATATACCTCTGGTTAAATACCTCGACAGCGCTACCAGACTGCACTTTCAAGCCCATCCTACCCGCACCTTTGCTAGAGAAAAACTGGGGTTTCCTAGAGGCAAAACCGAAGCGTACGTTATACTCGAAATAAGAGATGACGTCAGTGACCCCTACATTTATGCTGGCTTTCAGCGTTCACCTAGTAGGGAGCTCCTCAAAAAATGGATAGAAGCACAAGATATAGCTTCCATCGAAAAGTGTTTTGATCGCATTCCCGTTAAAGTCGGCGATGTATTTTTGCTTCCTGGCGGCAGACCGCATGCTCTAGGAGAAGGTATTTTAATGCTCGAAATAATGGAACCTTCTGATTTGGCCGTTAGGTTCGAGTTTGAACGCTGTGGCTATGTTATTCCTGAAAAAGCAAGATTCATGGACCGCGGTATTGAGACAGCCTTAGATGTCTTTAACTTTAGCCCGGTTACGTCAGAACAAATAGACAAAGAGTTTCGCTGTGATCCAAAACGTCTCAAGTGCGATGGCGCAAGCAGCACCCTAGAAGAACTTATCGGCCCAGACAAAACCGATTGTTTTGGGGTAAAGCGAGCATCAGTCACTGGCCGCTGCCAACGCTCAGAAAAAGATTGCTTTTACGGTATTGTCATTGCCGGAACAGGCAGCTTAGTCATCAACAATGAGAAAATACCACTTCGCCAATGGGAGCGTTTTTTCTGCCCTGCCGGCGTTGTTGATTTTGCATACGAATCGGAACTTGGCATGACCGTATTGGAATGTTACCCAGGTAAAAGCGAATAACATTGGTCGATCGCTGTAGACGGTAGCTTTTTTCAACCACTCATCAAAATAATAATAAAAACAAAAAAGGATGTCGCTTGAATAACAAAACGAAAAGTTCATTCATGCAAAGAGCTGCCAAGGGACTTGCCTTACTTTTGCCTGGTATTTTCTTACTCGGGTTTAACATCGGAACCGGCAGTGTTACCGCGATGGCAAAAGCCGGCGCTGAGTACGGCATGTCACTATTGTGGACGATTGTTGCTTCCTGCCTATGCACCTTCTTTATGATTAATTTATATAGCCGTTATACCTTGGTTACCGGTGAAACTGCGCTTGAAGCGTTCAGAAAGCATATCCATCCGGCCGTCGGCATATTCTTTTTAACGGCACTGACCTTTGGGGTTGCTGGCAGCGTGATGGGCGTGATGGGGATAGTGGCGGATATCTGCTACGAATGGTCAAAGGCCTTGGTTGAAGGCGGCATCTCTCCTATATATTTTGCAATATTTTTCGTTAGCTTGGTGTATTTTATTTTTTGGAATGGCAAAACGCAGTTTTTTGAACGCAGTCTTGCGGTCATCGTAGCGGTAATGTCAGCCTGCTTTTTACTTAACTTTTTTATCATGATGCCTCCCCCAATAGATATATTGAAAGGCTTCGTTCCCAGCATTCCTGTTGTGAGCGACGGTGAGAGTAAAGCGCCGTTTCTGATCATCGCGTCAATGATTGGGACAACTGTTTTTTCTGGCCTGTTTATCATTCGTACCACCTTGGTCAAGGAAGCTGGCTGGACAATGGCCGATTACAAAACCCAGCGCTTTGATGCGTGTTTTTCAGTTTCTTTGATGTTTATTATCAGTGCATCGATTATGGCCGCTGCTGCCGGCACCTTATACGTTGAAGGGATCAGCCTCTCAAAAGCCTCGCAAATGATAGTAATATTAGAGCCATTAGCTGGCGCACTTGCGACCGCCATATTTGCCTTTGGCCTGATCGCCGCTGGGGTATCTTCGCAGTTTCCCAATATACTGATGCTGCCTTGGCTAATATGCGACTATACCGGCGCGAAGCGCGATATGACCCTGCCAAAATATAGAATAATGGTATTCATCATTTCTCTATTGGGCTTAGTGGTCCCTATCTTTGAAGCCCGCCCCGTGTTTGTCATGATAATCTCTCAGGCCTTTAATGCCATCATACTACCAATAACCGTTGCATGTATTTTCTATCTTACTAACCGTTCTGACTTAATGAAGCAACATATAAATAGTAAAATTGGGAACGTCATTCTTTCTGGTATTTTCATATTTTCGTTATTTACTTCATTTTTTGCGCTAAAGAGCGTTCTGCAACTAATATCTGTATGAATGAAAGGGCAAACTGTGAAAGCAAGCAAATGTTACTCAAATAAACTTTCGAAAAAGCGCTTGCAAGCATAATCGATTGAATAGCATCTGCTCTAAACAAAATTCGCATCACTATTACATTTACCGATTACACTTGGCATAAGTAAAGAACGGTATCACTAACTATCTGCCAACTCATAACAATCGCCGTTAACACGCAATTTAATTCATACTATGCACTAAAAGAATTAACGCGTGGTTCACCTTTGCTCAAATATCTGCAACAATACAGTCATAAATAATCATTTTTAGTTAACATCAATCATAAATGTCCAAATTAAAAACCAACGTTATTGTGCATATCTTACCAACTAGTCTTCAATCATGTTTAGCTAAGTGTGCCATGGCCCTACTTTTATCAGTTTCTATTATTGGATGCGGAGGCTCTGACAGTGCTGGGCCGCCAGTGATTGTCACGCAGGCGCCTGATGCTGATTCTGATGGCGTTAACGATGCCCAAGATACATGCGCGAATACCTCAGCCAATGCAACGGTAGACAGCAATGGTTGCGCGCCGACGCAATTAGATAATGACGACGATGGCAAAAATAACGCTATAGACCAATGTCCAGCAACCCCACAAGGTGAAGCAGTTGATATTCTTGGTTGCGGCATTGATACCCAAGGTGGCGCAAGTCCTGATGATCTTGACAATGATTCAGTGCTCAATGCAAATGATAGTTGTGACGCCACACCAAGAGATGAGTTAGTCGACGCAGTAGGTTGCTCTGCATCGCAAAAAGATAATGATGCAGATGGTGTCAGCGATGATATCGATGTATGCGACACCACCCCAAATGGTGAACCTGTAGACATCCGTGGATGCGGCATAAATAGTGAAACACAAGTGCTTAGCTCGGCCTTTGTCGAGCGCGATGGCCTTCTAGTTATAGAGCTAGAATCCACCAATTATGATGGCGATTGGCAGCTTCGAACTGGCAGGCTATCCAGTGGCAATGCGTATCTGATGTATCAAGGAAATAATAATTTCAATTTACCCGGAGTAGATGTGATTACAGTGCCTATTGTAATAAACCAACCCGGTATTTATCGGTTTTCATGGTTGAATATTATCGGGGAAGGCGATAGCCCAACCGAGGCCAATGATTCTTGGTTACAAATCAACAGCGAAAATTTTTATGCGAAAAAGATAAGTAACGCTCAGGGCGATACTCCGCTAGGCCATATTGTCTGCCCTGTTGGCAGACCATCATCTAATCGCTGCGAGGGCGAAGCACCGGAGGGGAGTTCATCGCAAGGCTGGCTGAAGGTGTATCGAACCGGCAGTCCCGTTGATGACTGGGTGTGGCGATCATTTACTAGCGATAATGACCCACATGCAATCTTTGCTGAATTTGACCAAGCCGGTCAATATAACATTCTTATTTCAGGACGTTCATTTGGACATGGAATTGATCGTTTAGTCTTATACCGCAGTGAAAACCCTAATAGCAATGTTTCTGAAGAGACGGCGATAAGCTTAGACCGAGCCGAATCGTCAAGGGAATAAACACTTACACAAGAGCGCATTATGAAATTTTACATTTTAGCAACCTTACTCACTTTAGCACTGTTCTCGGCAGACAGCGCAGCCATCAATGAGCAAGACTTTTTTGATAAACGGACCGCGCTTATTATTAAGCATTCCCATCACGACAAAACCTTTGAAGCCTTGCAGCAAGAAGAGAGTTTTAGTCGAGAATACTGGCGCTGGAGAGTCGATCAGTACATGTACGGGCAATATCCAGAGTTTCAAGCGATATACGATGCATACACTGAGGGCAAAACGTTTTTGCAAATTTACGACTTACCTGAAGAACAATTAGGTCCTGAGTGGCAAGAGCCAAACAGACTGCCTGAGATACCACAAGGCGACTTTAGCGGTAACTTGCCCGGCAACGCGCATACCGGCTGGCATAAACTGGTGGGTGATAAACTATATATTACCTACCAAGGACATTTAACTGACCCTTATGTTGCAAGCTACGACCTTAAAAGCCACAAATGGGACGGCCCATACAAAGCCGGACACAGCACATTGTCAAAAGACGGCAGAAAGATAGACAGCCACGGTAGGCCAATCATTGAGGTTGATAGCCAAGGTTACATTCATATTATTTTTGGCGGCCATGGTGGCGAAAGAGAAGATGGTCTTAATCCCCTCTCAATTGATACGCCCCATGCTGGCGGCAGAATGATACATGTGGTATCGACCAAGCCTCATGACTTAAGCGAATTTGTTGAAAAAGACGACATTTCTCCGTTTGCGTCGTACACCAAAAGTTATCAAATGGCTAACGGCGATATTTACTTTTTTACTCGCGCCGGCACGCACAAATCGCCATGGCTCTATTATAAAATGAAAAATGGTTCACAAACCTTTGAGCCACCGGTTAAGATCACTTGGCCAACGGTGCACCAAGATAACCCTATTTTGGTCGACACATTTTATATCAATCCTTTAAAAGTATCAGATACAGAAATCGTCATCACCTCATTGTGGCATGAATGCAACTTTAAAGAAGAGCATAATAAGACTCACTACAATAGATTAAATGCTTACTTTATGAGGCTAGATACCACCACAGACACATTTTATAATATTCAGAACAAAGCGCTGGACTTGCCTGTCACCCTAGCGGCTGCAAATCGATACACACTTGCCTATGATTCTGAAGCAGCCAAAGAAACTAGCTTTGGTACTCGTCCATTAGTGCTTAAAGATGGCAGCTATGCCTTAGCGTATGAAGCTAGAGGTGAAGGGTATCGCGAGTGGAGAATGGCATCGTTCAACGACGGGACATGGCAGCATGGTCAACCCATGCCAGGAACTGCGAACCGCAGGCTGTTAGATACACGGGGCAATGACATAAAGGCTATTCAAAGCCTTGAAGCCTTGACCGCTAACAACGGTATCGCAAACGCTGTGGTGGTATATAAAAATGCGAAAGGCGAAAGTGTATTCGCGCTAGCACGCTCGATTGATAGCACGGATAAGCCTGAAGATGAAACAAAAGAAACGTGGATGCTCACCGACGAATATTTCAAAGTAGCCGGTGCAAGAATAGAGCTGCAAACAGTAAAGGGACAAACAGACGAAAATATTGCATTTGTTTTAAATGTAAGAAAAGGGGCCTCGCAGCGCTTGTACTTATGGCACGAAGGAAAAATTAGAAGCCGATATTGATATGCACTACCTATCACCCAGAATCCCCAAGCGCTGCTTAATTGTTTTGGTAAGCGCTTTGTGTATAAGCGCTTGCCACGATAAACAGGTCGCCGTCGAACAAAAACAAGTGCTAATCATCAACAGTACCGATGACACTTTAAAAGAGTTGCATAAGAGTTTCGATACCCCGCCGTTTAGGTACCGACCTGAGACATGGTTTCATCTGAATGGCAAAAACATCAGTGAGCAGGGCTTAAGTGCTGATTTAGAGGCTATAAAGTATGCGGGTATGCAAGGTATTCAGCTATTTAACAAAAGCGGGCCTGCATATCCTGGGGTGCCTCAAATATCAATTTTATCACCAGAATGGGAACAGATGATTGGCCACGTTGCTGACGAGACCGAGCGCCTCGGTCTGCACCTTACCCTGCAAAACTGCCCAGGATGGTCAATGGCCGGTGGTCCTTGGGTACCGGTAGAAGAGTCACAAAGAGAAGTGATACATCACAGCTATCAGTTGGCCGCTGATGAAAAAGCTGATATTGCGTTGAATATCGCCACTGAATACTTAAGCTCAGAGCGTAATTATCAAGACATTAAAGTAATCGCTTTTCCTACCCCTCGAGACGAGGGGCAGCGTGCACTCACTCCCATAAAATACCAAAGCAATAATCCCTTTGTACCTTGGGATACAATTATTGATCCATCAAAACGAAGAGTATACAACGATAGAATTAAGCAAAACGAAGAGCCTTACAAAACCTATCAAGCGCAAAACATATCGACAATTAATGGACAAGACACTTGGCTAACCGTAACTTTTGCAAAACCCGAGACGCTCAGAACAATAGAATTACCACCAATTCGCACGGTGATCACTAATAGGCTGATCCCTAAAGTAGACATCAACATCTTAGTAGAAGCCATATCACAAACAGGCAAGGCAACAAAAATTGCAAATTTAGAAGTGCCCTCTAGCCATTGGTATGACCGAGACTACCCTGTTAGCTTGAGCGTACCTGACACAACAGCAAGCCGGTTCCGATTGACCTTTTCCAAAGACCCCTTGTTTTTATCATATTTAAATTTAAATGGACAAGTGAGACTGCACAACCATGAAGCAAAAGCCTCAAAAAGCTCACGCAGTTTACAAAGCAACATTGAGCAAGCAGTGGCAAACGAAAATATCATCGATTCCGAGCAGGTAATTGATATAAGTGAGTATCTTAGCAAAGACGGCACACTGCAATGGCGGCCCACCCAAGGAAACTGGACTGTAGTGAGGTTGGGCCATGTAAACATGCTGAAAACAAACCGGCCTGCTGAACCTGAGGCAACCGGATGGGAAACCAGTAAAGTAGATAAAATTGCCATTGAAAACCATCTTCGCAATGGCATGATGGGCAACTTAATGCGTCCTGAGGGTCCCTTAGACGGCCATGCATTACACGGTATGTTAATCGACAGCTGGGAGAGCCATGTCCCCACATGGACCATGCAAAGCGATGGCTTATTAAAAGAGTTTGAGCGCAGACGAGGATATGACATGCGGCCTTATCTGCCAGCCAAATTGGGCTACGTGGTCAATTCTGTTGAGCAAAGTAATCGGTTTTTACGCGACTTGCGCCAAACCATGGACGACTTGTACGTTGAACACTTCTTTGCACATTTTAGAACGGTGGCAAATGACATGGGCGCAAAAGTCTATACCGAAGGTGCCTCCGGCGAAGTGCTGCCAGGCGACCCTATGCGATACTATGGGGTAAGCGACTTTCCGATGACTGAGTTTTGGTACCCTAAAGCCCCGTCTAACAAACAAGAAGCTAAACCCATTTTTGCAGCAGCATCGGCTGTGCATCTCTACGACAAACCCTTTCTTGCCGCAGAAGCCGCCACTCAATTGAACACGCAATGGAATGAGGGGCCTGCAACTATCCAAAATTTAATTAATGAAAATTTCGCCAAAGGTGTCAGTCATTTAGTCTTTCATACCTTTTCTCACACCCCACAACTAGATGTTGTGCCTGGTTCCAGCTTTGGTGGTAGCATTGGTTTTCCGCTACTACGAACGCAGACTTGGTGGCGACATACGCCAAGCTGGATAGATGCACTTTCAAGATCGCAACTTATGCTTCAGCAAGGTGAATTTGTGGCAGATGTGTTGTGGTACTTGGGCGATGAATTGGACCGGCATCCGTTTGATACTCATCCCTTTCCTGAGGGGTATAAGTTTGACTACCTTAATGAAGAAATACTGTTAAACAAAGTTACTGCTAGCAACTACGCTATTCACGTTAAAGGCGCTGGGGACTATCGCGTGATAATGTTGCGAGATTCACAAAACATGCTGCTCTCTACCGCCAAAAAATTACAAGATTTAGTTACCAATGGCGCGGTTGTGCTGGGTAACAAACCACTGAATTCTCCAAGTTTGATGGATGACAATGCTGAGCTTTCAGAACTAAAAACGATATCAGACAACTTATGGGAAAACAGCCCTAGCGGAATGAAATCGGTAGGCAAAGGCCGCGTATACTGGGGGCAAAGTCTAACCTCAGTGCTCGCACAAGAGAATATTCAAAAAGACGTGAGTTATGCTCAAACGATAGAGCTGAAGTGGCTTCATCGACGTGCCCAAAACGCTGATATTTATTTTATTGCAAATCCCTCAAATCATGCTGTTGACGCTGCAGTTAGTTTTCGCCAAACCATAGGCAGCCCAGAAGTATGGCAACCGGCCACTGGTTTGCGACTGCCGGCTAAGGTCTGGCACCGTCAAAACAATATTACTCATGTTGGGCTTAGTTTAGGCCCACATGAGAGCATGTTTGTGGTATTCAACCATACCAGCCAGCAGAGCGGCATCCGCGATATATGGTTTAAAAATAGAAGAATACTAAGCAGTGAACCGAACTGGTATCGCCTACCGAGCGCTGACGATTCCTTCATTCAGTTAGGCAACAATGGCTGGCATGTTAGCGACACGGGAGCCTATAAATTTTCCGCTGACAACAGCGATACAGAGCTCACCCTCGATGTTGTTGAGCAGACTGTCGAGCAAAATTGGCGGGTAAAATTTGAAAGTGTCGGGAATAAATATTGGGACACTCCGGAAATATTGCCCCTGAACAAATTAACTTTGCTCAATGAATTTGATGATCCCGCTATTCAACACTATTCTGGTAGCCTTATCTATACTGCTGATTTCAACCTTAGCGACGCAAACGAATCTAGCAATGTAATGCTGGATTTAGGCGAAGTATACAATATTGTTGAGCTGTGGTTGAATGACAAGAAAATTGGTACACGGTGGGCCGCCCCTTATCAATTTGATATCACGAATTTTGTCGTCAATGATAAAAATGAACTTAAGCTTATCGTCACCAACACCTGGCGCAATCAATTAATATTTGACAATCAACGCTCTGCGGCGGAAAAGAAAACATGGACAACCAACCCGCCTAAACAAGACGACAACATTCTCGATAAGAGTGGTTTAGCGGGGCCAGTCCGCCTGCGTGTTACAAATATTCAATGAATACATATGGATAGGAATTGACAGTATGAGCAGAATATTTGACCGTTTGAAATACCATGATACTAAAATACTATAGGCAACGGATGAAAATTGTTGAGCCTTGCCATCACTATGCGGCACTTTTGTAAATATATATAGACCAAAGGTGTATGACAAAACCGCAAAAAAGTAGGATTTACCAGCATCTTCAGCGTAATCTAGATGCTACAACCTTATGTTGAGTAACCAACACATGACCGAAAGTATAAGCAAAACTGACGCTTCTCAATCAAGTAAGATTGACTTTATAAATATCAGTGAAAAACGAGTCGGACTCTTTGTAACTTGCTTGGTAAATGCCATGCGCCCATCTATTGGATTTGCTTCTATTACCTTACTTGAACAAGCGGGATGTGCAGTCGAAGTACCTGAAGCGCAGTCTTGCTGTGGCCAACCTGCGTTTAACTCAGGTGATGATGAAGGCACGCGCCAAATAGCCTATCAAACGATTGAGCAGTTTGAAGGTTTTGATTATGTTGTGGTGCCATCAGGCTCCTGTGCCGCGATGATCAAAAAGAATTTTATCGAGGTCTTTAAGGACCAACCCGAATGGTTAGCACGAGCCCAGCACTTGGCCGATATCACCCACGAACTGCTGTCATTTTTAGTCGATGTTTGTGATTTTACGCCCGAAGGTATTGCCCTCGATGGGTCTTATACCTATCACGATAGCTGCTCTGGTTATCGCTCTCTTGGCGTCTATGAACAACCTCGTAAAATGCTCGCTAAGGTTACAGGCTTGTCTCATAAACCACTAAATGGGCACTCTGAATGCTGCGGTTTTGGCGGCACTTTTTGTGTCAAATACTCTGATATCTCCAATGAAATTGTTGCTGAAAAAACCGAAAACGTACTAGCGACTGAGGCTGAATACTTGCTAGGCGGTGATATGGGCTGCTTAATGAACATGGCAGGCAAGCTCAATCGTGACGGCCATCAAACAATCAAAGCACTGCACACCGCAGAAGTCCTCGCGGGTATGACGGCGCAGATTGTGGGAGTCAAAAATGCAGGTAAATAAGCCCGAGAACTTTAACGCTAACGTCAAAAAGGCCTTGGCCCAGACTGACCTAAAAATGATTATCCGGCGCACCACCGACAAGGCTGATAGCAAGCGTGCCGAAGCCGTGGCAAACTTTCCTGAGTTTGAAAATGCTCGAACCCAAGGACAAAAAGTCAAAGACCATACTATTAAGTATATGGACCATTACTTAGCCGAGTTTGAAAAAAACGCGCTTGCGCAGGGCACCATTGTGCATTGGGCCAGCACCGGCGAAGAGGCCTCAAAAATCGTGTTAGACATTTGCCGACAGCATAAGGCCAAAAAGGTCACGCGCAGTAAATCTATGCTTGGCGAAGAAATCGGTTTAACTCATGCCTTTGATAATTCAGAAATGGAACGGATTGAAACAGACTTAGCAGAGCATATTATTCAACTGGCCGGCGATCCGCCCTCGCATATTGTTTGGCCGGCAATGCATCGCAGCCGCGAGGACGTGATCAAGCTTTTTAGACAATTTCATAAAGACCCGACTTATTCTGAAGAAATTGTGGATTTAGTGGGCAGCGCGCGTCGCGACCTTAGAACTAAGTTTCTTACTTCAGATATAGGCATTAGCGGCTCTAATTTTTTACTAGCAGACAGCGGCTCATCGTGCACCGTCACTAACGAGGGCAACGCAGAGCTCACCATTACACCACCAAAAGTACATATTGTTACCGCAGGTATTGAAAAGCTGGTGCCGTCAATGGCGCATGCTGTGCCGCTGCTGAGATTATTAACCCGCTCGGCCACCGGCGCAGAAATCACGCAATATATAACCTTTCATAACGGCCCTAAACGCCCTAATGACGCTGACGGCCCCCAAGAGTGTCATATCGTATTGGTCGATAACGGACGCACTAAAATGCTCGCCGACGGTATGGAAGAAATGCTGCGCTGTATTCGCTGTGGCGCTTGCATGAACCACTGCGTTGTGTATAAACATATCGGAGGACATGCCTATGGCTCGGTATATCCCGGTCCGATGGGTTCGGTATTGACGCCGCATTTAAACAGCCTTGAAGTTGCAAACAAACAAACCCATGCCTGCACCATGAACGGACGCTGTGAAGAAGTCTGCCCGGTAAATATTCCCCTTCCTAAACTCTTGCGGTCATTGCGCGCGCAGTCTTGGGAGAAAAAGTTTGAGCCCTTAACCAATCGCTTTTTTGTTCAGGCATTTTCCCAAGTAGCAAAACGACCTAAGCTGTTTCAATTTGCCAGTGCGTGCGGCGTGATATTCATGAAGGTATTTAGCCGCAAGGGCTGGATAAGATTTATGCCGATGACCTCTGGCTGGACACGTAATCGAGACCTAATTGCGCCCAGCTCGCAAACGTTTATGCAGCAATACAAAAAAATGAAAAAAGCTAAAAGCGGTGGTGGATAGATGAGCGACAAAATAAGCAATAAACAAATTAGTGATTTGAGCAGAGCGCGCATTTTCAAAGCCATCAAAGCGGCTGCGCCTACTGTAACTGCAGATATCAGTAAAATTGAAGCAGAAGCCCTCGAAATTTTGGGCATGAGCGAGTCGGCAAGACCACGTCTGTTATCGAGTGACGCCACCGAAGCACTGATGCTTAGAATTGAAGCGGGCTTAGTCATTGGTACCACTTGCGAAAAAATAGCCACCCTTGATGCCCTGCCTGCTTCAGTGAAGCAATTTTTTAATAAACACTCACTGCCCCACGCTTTGAAAGTGCAAGAGCTTGCCCACTTACAATCGCTGAATTGGGATGGTATAACCATTGACGTGGATGTAAAAGAAGATAAGACCGTTGGTCTGTGCTGGGCAGAATATGGCGTAGCCGAAACAGGCTCATTTGTTGTGCATTCAAGCGCCGACATGCCTATTTTGCTGAATTTTTTGCCTTTGTATCTTGTTGCAGTTATTGCAAAATCAAAAGTGCTGCATTACATGGACGATTACGCATTGATCGCTAACGAGATCGCCAAAAAAGCCGAAACGCCCCGCAATATGTGCCTCATTTCAGGCGTGAGTGGCACAACGGATATTGAAGGTGTGTTAGTACAAGGTGCGCATGGGCCAGAAATCTTGCATATTATTATTGTTGAAGACCGCTAATATGGTTGAAGACTGCTAATATGGTTGAAGACCGCTAACAGTTTTCAAAACGATAGCTTACAAATTTTGTATATGGACGCTTCGGCCCCACCCATTCTGCTTGCATAGATGCTTGGTTGACGGCATCGGTAAAACCTTGCGCTTCTAGTGCAATAGCCGCGTGTTTTTGCGCAAGATAATTGCCGGTGTAAACTTGCAGGCCACATTGGTTGGTCGAAATAATTAAAGCTATACCATTTTTATGACTTACCAACCTGGCAGCTTCATTGGCATTACCTCTATCAGTAGCAAGGCCTGCATTGTTAGCCTTGAGTACAAAACAATCGTCTAAGTCACGCTGTTTTAGAATATCTTCTAGCATTACCGGTGCATTTAAATCAGTAGCGCTATCAACTTGATTAAATAGGCCCGTTGGAATACTGTGTTTATCTACTGCCAATACTTGCTTTGCATTTACCTGCAGAGACAAGTCGGCAATGGACTTTTCTCCCAAATTAAAATATACATGATTGCACATATTTATAGGGCAAAGTTTGTCGCACGAGGCTGAAAATTCCACACGTAGCTCATTGGTGGCCAACAAGCGATAGCTCACTCTAGCGAGCATGTTGCCAGGGAAGCCTTGATCATTATCAGGTGACGCGATCTCAAATATGGCGGTGTCTTCAGCATAAGTTTTACGGTGCTCGGCTAAGCGCCAATGGCGCTTAGAAAAACCTTGTGCCCCCCCGTGGAGCATATTCGAGCCTTCGTTTGCATGAAGTTGATAATGCTCCTTTCCTATATAAAACGCCGCGTTGTTAATACGATTAGCGACTCTCCCGCAGGTCGCCCCTTTATAGGAAACATCGTCGATTATTTGCTGATCGCGTTTGTCACTGTAAGTCGTTTCGATAATCTGATCCTGCTTGTTAGGCACTTTTATCGAAACAATGCGCGCACCAAAATCAACAAGTTCAACCTGCATGTTGTGCTTGTTACTTAAAATGACGCGCTGTAACTTACCTGCTTTCATACTGCTGCCTTTGGTTCTTTTTGATATGAGTGAAGGGGGATGTATCACAAAACGATTAACCGTTTAAAAGTTATTCAGATTTGCTTTACATTGAAGCTTCTTGTTGGCTGTATTATCGATAATTTTACACAATATGAAAGTGATAATTTTATTTACGTGAGTTTAGATCTGTTGATCTTTGCTGTATTTTTTTGCAGCAGTTTGTGCGTAATCTAAACATCAGCATACCCTAATCATGTTGATCTAAACTTACTAAATATTGTTGCTGTGCATCAGATAAAAACGCAGGCTGCTCGTGAGTTAACAAAACAACCATACGCTGAGCTAGCCAATCAGACATGTTGTGCCATATTCGAGCAGACATATCAGCGTCTAGACCATTAAATGGTTCGTCCATGATCAACAGATTAGGTTCTCTTAGCAAGCATCTCGCCATGCAAATCCGCCTTGCCTGCCCCCCAGAAACAAGCCCTCCAGTTTCGCCTAGCCATGTGTTAAGGCCTTTAGGAAGTTGCTTTGCCCAATCTTCTAATTCAAGTACTATCAACACTGACCATAGCGAATCTTCAGATACTGCGTTTAAGCCTAAGGCTAAATTATATCCCAAAGAACCGGCAAGAATGGAGTTGCCCTGCTCCAAATACGCTAAGTGCTTATGCCAACTGCTTGAGTCAATGTTTGCAAGGGGCAGATCACCATTAATCAAAATATTAGAATGTTTATTGTCGATAGACTCTACCGCGCTTAGAACATTAGCTAAAGATGATTTACCCGAGCCCGAGCGACCCACAATAACTAACAGACTATTTTGCGTGACCGCAAATGACAGTAGACTACTATGACTCGCGGGGATCTTTGATTGCTGACTTAGCTGCACCGATAGAGAGTCAATCTTGTCGATGCTAACTCCGGCTGGATTTGGCTCTGCACTTGTTAACTCTCCGAGCCGTCGCGCGGCAAAAGCGGTTTTACCCCATGTTGCGAACTGCGACGGAATACTCTGCAAAATTTCAGTTGTACCCATAAACATCATGACTAGCAGCACGGCAGTAGGCCCATCTATTTGCGCAAGGTTTGCGGCGTGCAAGGCAATAAAAACTAAGCTCAATAGCCCCAGCCCGAGGCATATATCAAGAGCAAGCTGTACGTTGGATATTTTCTTATTCAGTCTGTTTTGCACAGTATTCAATGCTTCGAGCAGTTCTTGAATTTTTGCTTCATGAGCGTGCATTAAACCTTGTGCTTGAAGCTCAAATGCGCCATGCAGATGCTCTATGAGCTGGGCTCTTAAATCACTGAGCAACTTCGATGACTCACCCGCTAGTGTTTTAGTGAAGCTTAGGCTTACCGATATACTTAATATATACAACGCCAAGAAAAAGCCGCCTAACACCAGCGCCATTTCAAACCAAATAAAGCTTAAAAATAAAGAGAGCAGTACAATAACAATTACACCAGCAATGGGCGCAATAGTGTATCTCAGTAGAATAGAGTCTAAAGCGTCTAAGTCGGCGGTTAGCTTACCTAACCATTCGCTGTCTGAGGTTTTTCGTAATTGACTGGTTGATAGCTGACTTAACTCCTTAAACAACGAGACTCGAAATACTGAAATTAGTCGCAAAACGCTGTCGTGATTGTAAACCCGTTCAGTGTAGCGCCCTACAGTTCTGCTGAGTGCAAAAAAACGAATGCCAGAGCCTGGCATATACATATCAAACATCAGAAAAACACCGGCACTAATCGCTACTCCAGCAATCGCGGTAGCGGTAATAAACCAACCGGAGAGCATTAATAAACTCACCCCTGAAAGTGCAGTCAACACCACCCACAATATTCCCCAATACAAGCGTTTACCTTGGCTTTTTATGAGCAAGCGAAACCAGTACTCCACGTTATGAGTCGCTCGAACGATTGAGATTGATATGGATGTCTGCGATGTCGATCAAAGCCGGATCGTGGGTCACTACAATCAAGATCACTCTAGACTTAAGCGCCATTAATGCGCTTAAAATGAATTGTTTACTGTGCACATCGAGTTTTGCCGTAGGCTCATCTAGTAACACAATAGGCGCTGGGTTAAGCAGTACTCTAGCCAAAGCGATACGCTGCATTTGCCCACCTGATAATCCCTGTCCGTGCTCCCCAATAAGTGTGTTTAGGCCATGGTGAGTGTGTGTCAATTCTGTTTTTAAACCTAGTGTTTGCAGTACTTCGAGCATTTCGCCTTTGCTAGCTTGGGGTGCTAATACCGCAAGATTATTGTATATGGTGTCGTTTTTAATCCACGGCTTTTGCGGCAAATAGGCCATTGCCTTATGCAAGCTAAGGTCAAAATTAAGCGTGCCTGACAAGGCTGGCAAATAGCCTGCTATGGTATTTAATAAAGTGGTTTTGCCGCAGCCAGAACTGCCTGAAACAACCAACATTTCACCGCTATACAGTGACAAATCAATTGGGCTGGTCAAAGCTTGGTTTTGTTGATGTCCAAAGCAAAGGCTACGAAACTGTAGTCTATGTCTATTTTTGGGGTCTTTTGATAATGCCGCGTCGGCTTCGTTTTGAGACGAAACATTTTTATTTATGAAAGGGCTGTTACTGCAGTCTGCTGGTTTGCTAATGCGCTGCGTTGTCCGCTGAGTTATGCCTTGCGCTTGAGCACCAGATGAAACAGAGTGCTTTACCATTTCTGAGTTAGTATTTGAGTGCACATTTGAGAACGTATCTGAGTGCGAATCTAAATGCTCAGTCTCCGCTGTAGTTAACAGCCCAAGCAAGTTAGATGCCGCGCCAAGCGCCGCGGCCCGGTCGTGATAGTACTGCGATAGATTCCGCAGCGGCTGAAAAAACTCAGGCGCTATAATAAGAATAGCCAAGCCGCTAAATAATGTCAGGCTTTGGGCTGGCCCCCAAGTTATTGCGCCATACAATGAAAATCCGATGTATATAGCTAAGCTGGCAATCGCCACGCTGGTAAAAAATTCTAGCACCGTTGACGATAAAAACGCTACCTTCAGGGTCTTCATGATGACCTGCCGATAGCGGTCGCTACGCTCACTGACTTCTTCAAACACTTCTTGCTGAGCGCCTAATAGTTTAATTGTGCCTAAATTGGCAACGCGATCTAAAAAGTGTCCAGCCAAACGCTGACGAACTGTCGAATATTTTTGATTGAGCTTTTCCGCCCCCATACCGACCAACACCATAAATAGTGGAATGAGTGGTGCCGATATCAGCAGCAAAATTGCACACAGCCAGTTAAAATAGGCCACCGTGCATAAGATTAGCAGCGGTGAAACGACAGCCAACATTTGTTGCGGCCAATACCGAGAAAAATAGCCATCCATTGCTTCAACTTCTTCAACCCACTGCGTGGCTGATGCTCCGGCCGAGTATTTTTGCAGCGCAACAGGGCTCATGTTGCGCCACTGCCAGAGGATTGCCTGACGGATACTATTGCGCACGTTTAAACTTGCCTTTTGGGCAAAATGGGACTGTAAACGAATCAACAACGATTGCCCCAGAACGCCGCAGGCAAACAAAACTAACAAATCAAAGTTAGCCTCGATTGGCACATCGTCTAGCACGATTTTTTCGGCCATTAATGCAAAGGACACCCACTGTAGCAATAGCAAAACCGTCGCAAAACTGCCCGCCAAGACCGCTAAGTAAAGCAAAGGTTTTTGATTAGCAATATAGCGATTTAAAAAGCGACGCCCGCTAAGAGCGTCCTGCTCAGCGGGCTTTTTTACAGCGGTTTTTGTCATACCTTAGTGATACCCACCAGCTTTCACCTTGCCTCGAAACACCCAATAGGTCCAGCTTGTATAGGCGAGCACAATAGGAATAACAAACAAAAAGCCTAACAGTAAGAACAACTGAGAATTGTGTGATGACGCCGCATCCCAAATGGTAAAGTTAGGCGGCACGATATATGGCCATTTGCTTGCCAGCAGGCCAAGGTAGCTAAATAAGAAAATTCCCATAGACGCCACAAACGGCATGCCATCTTGACGCTTTTTGACTGCGCGAAGCACTACATATGCACAAAACAACGCTAAAGCAGGCAAAACCCAAATGATACTGATGTTGTTAAACCAGCGCATCTTGACTGTTTCGTCTACAAAAGGCGTGTATATGCAGACAATAGTGAACACGGTAAGCAAACCTGCTAAAAGCTTAGGCGTGATCTTATAGGCCCAATCCTGCAGCTCACCTTCGGTTTTCATTATTAGCCAGGTGCTGCCCAATAAGGCATAGCCCGCCACTAAGCCAAGTCCAGTTACCACGGTAAATGGCGTTAACCAATCTAATGGACCACCTGAATAAACAAAACCTTGGGTCTCAAAACCTTGAATATAGGCACCTACTACCGCACCTTGGGCAAAAGACGCCACGGTCGAGCCCACTGCAAATGACCAGCTCCACAGGTGCTTAGAGGTTTTCGCCTTAAAGCGAAACTCAAAGGCGACGCCTCTGAATATTAATCCCGCGAGCAGTAAGAATACGCCAATATACAGTGCTGGTAAAAACACCGAATACACCAGCGGGAAGGCAGCTAGAAGGCCTGCACCGCCCAACACTAGCCATGTTTCATTACCGTCCCAAACTGGCGCGACAGAATTCATCATGGTGTCTCTGGCTTTTTCGTTAGGTGCAAAAGGAAACAAGATACCCTGCCCTAAGTCAAAGCCGTCCATCAATACGTACATCATTAATCCAAAGCCAATGATGCCCGCCCATATAACCGTCAAATCAAAATGTTGTTCCATGATTATTGCTCCCCATCAATCGCAGCACGCGCCGCTGAAAACGGTCTCTTGGGCCGCTCAATCTCTTCCATTTCAGGCGCTTCGTTGGCTTTTTCTAAGCCACCTTTAAATACCTGTAGCAAGTAATAAACGCCCGCACTAAACACCAGCGCATACACCACGATATAGCCAATTAAAGTAAACAGCGCCATGCCGCCCGTAAGCGAAGGGGTTAAGCCCTGAGCATGCGTCATTTGACCGTAAATTAACCAAGGTGCTCGCCCCGCTTCGGTCACCACCCAACCGGCAAGTACTGCAATGAAGGGGCTTAGACTCATTAAGCGTAAACCATTTAAAAAGCGCGTTGATTGGTAATAGCGACCTTTAGGACGCAACAATAAGCCCCAGATGGCAAATGCAATCATCAACAATCCTAAACCCACCATGATTCGAAATGACCAAAACACAATGAATACTGGCGGCTGTTCTTCTATTGGCACATCTTTTAGCCCCGGCACTTCGCCGTCCCAGTCGTGGGTTAACACATAACTAGCCAATTTAGGGATTTTCACTTCAAAGTGATTGGTTTGGGCTTCTTTGTCGGGAATAGCAAACAATAGCAGCGGCACACCCGTAGAAGTCTCCCAATTACCTTCCATCGCTGCCACTTTCATGGGCTGATGCTGTAGTGTGTTTAAACCATGAAAGTCACCAATTACGGCTTGAGTCGGTGCTAACACCAATAAAAACCAAAGTGCGACCGAGAGTGCTTTTCGGTTTGCTTCGAGCTCACGCTTTTGAAGAATAAACCAGGCACTGACACCAGCAACTACAAGGGCAGCAGTTAAAAACGATGCCAATGCCATATGCGCAAAACGGTAACCAAATGACGGGGTAAACAAGGCTTCTGTCCACGAGCGCACATAATACATACCATCGATGAGCTCAAGGCCTTGAGGTGTTTGCATCAGTGAGTTAGCAGACAATATCCAGAACGATGAAATGAAAGTCCCCGTTGCAACCATGATTGCCGCAAACAAATGCACACCCTGAGGGACTTTGTCACGGCCAAATAGCAGCACACCTAAAAAGGCGGCTTCTAAGAAGAACGCGGTGATCACTTCATAGCTTAGCACCGGCCCTAAAAAATTTGCCGTTGCGTAAGAAAAGTTGCTCCAATTCGTACCAAATTGAAAGGACATGACAATGCCCGACACCACACCAATACCAAAGACCACTGCAAACACCTGAATCCAAAATTTAGACAGCTTCTGCCAAATTGGATTACCGGTTTTAAAATGTAGCGTTTCAAAACCAGCGATAGTGCTCGCCAAACCAATGGTAAAGACCGGAAAGATAGCGTGAAAACAGACCACAAACGCGAACTGAATTCGGGATAATATAAGCGGATCTAAGTCCATGTTTATACCTACTTTTAAAATGAATAATATTCGATGCGCATCCAAAACAGGCCAATGACGTCACTCATACATTGAGCAAAGAGCAAGCTTTGCAGCACGACACGTAGGTGATATTGCACAAATCGATCCATATGTAGCAGCGCAATTGAATGAAAAGACTCGGGGTTTATTTTTGATAAGTCATTTGCTGTGATAAAAAACAAAATGGCAATCACGAATTATCAGTAACTAACTGTTTTAAATTAAGTATTTGTTTTTTAAACATGAAAAAAACAAATGCTTGAACAGTATTTTTTATAGATTAAAGTGCCAGTACACTCTTCTTTTTAGACTAAAAGTTAGCAATTTATTGGCTCTAATTAATGGTTATTGTCATATGTGTCATTTAAATTCGCCATATATGTCAATTGTGTAGGGCCTAAAATGGCTTGCAGCCGAGCGATAGAATTTGCGTGAGACCTATAGCCTTCGTGTTGGGGCTACTGGTTCACTGGCAGGTGATTATATTGTTCGCAAGCACGGCGCTATTCTTATAATGCAGGCAGCATGGAATTTCTGGATACCCATACAAGTGATGTTATTTGGTAAAGCTGACTCACATAGAAAACAACTAAATTTTAACCGCTAGCACGTCCTGCTTTACGCCATGTAAAACTGCGTTTGCGGTAGAGCCTAAAAGCAGCTTCAAACCGCTTCGCCCGTGGGTGCCAATCACAATTACATCAGCATGAATTTTTTCAGCCTGTTTTTGAATTTCATCGGATGCATAGCCAAGCAATGAATAAGCACGCTCGGCAGGAATGCCATGATCTTTTGCTATCTGCTGTAACTTTTCGCGTGATTGCTTGTTAATATTATCCACGAAATCTGTTTCAAAAGCCGCGCCATAGGGCTCAAAATAGACATGCGGGAGGGTCGCATGAATCAATGAAACCTCAGCGTCTTTATTGGCTAACTGCAATCCTCTTTCCAATACCGGTTGATAAACCGCAAACACGTCTAATGCGATGAGTATTTTTTGATAAGCAAGCATATTTCACCCCTTTTTGTCGTTGTCTTTTGTTTTAACAATATCTATTAGATGTTAACTTGCTTATATACTACTAGGCTTTTAGCCAAGCTGATTTGATTTGAGTCAACAATGTTAATGCACAAAATATCAGCCGGCATACAATACAGGTGTTACCCAAAACCGAAACTTTAGCTCCTTAAAGGATGTTTTTACCAGCGCTATTAAGGCTTCGGTTTGCTGTATTTCATGTAAGACCTCAAAGCGATAAAGATCTTTATAACCCTCTACTTGCTCTTGAATATTAAAGTGGTTGTTTTTAGCGCTAAAGCCCTGAATTTTCGACAAACTAAAACCGCTCAGACTGGGCTGGGCGATTAAGGTATCAACCACCTTATCTTTAATGGCTTCTGGCACCATCAGTACCAGTAAATTATGTGTGTTACTTGTCATGTCGTTTTTCCAGCCAAATGTAGAATACAGGGATAAGGAATAAGGTGGTAAAGGTTGAAGTAAACAAGCCGCCAATTACCACAATCGCAAGGGGTTTTTGGATCTCCGCGCCGGGGCCAGTAGCTAAGGCCAGCGGCGCCAATCCAAACATGGCGGTAGTGGCGGTCATCAGCACCGGACGCAGGCGTTTTTTGCCTCCTAGCACCACACGCTCTATCACATTATTTAGTTCAAGTTTTAATTGCTCAAAGTAGCTCACCATTACCACGCCGTTTAGCACGGCGACACCCAGCAAGGCAATAAAGCCAACGGTGGCGGGCACTGATAAAAACTCGCCGCTCAGGTAAAGCGCAATCACCCCGCCCATGGCTGCAAAGGGAATATTCATCAAAATAAGACCGGCGGTTTTAAATGAGCCGAATGTGGTAAACAAAATCAGCAAAATAAGCAGCAAAGAAATAGGCACCACAATGAGTAAATTGGTTGAGGCTCTTTGCTGATTTTCAAACTCCCCGCCGTAGGTGATGGTATAGCCCAACGGCAGCGAGATGTTTTCAGATACCAATAGCCTAAGTTCATCTACAAAACCTACGATGTCGCGACCTTCTACGTTACTGGTCACTACAGCAAAGCGGTTGCCATTTTCCCGCTCAATCATAATAGGTCCACTCTTCATGCCAATATCTGCAATGTCGCTCAGGACCAATACGCTTGCATCAGGCATGAGCACATTGAGTTGCTGTAAATCTGCGATGCTTGCCGGCATTTCAGGATTCAAAACATTACGCCCTAAAACGATTGGCGTGATTTTTTTACCTTCAATAAACTGAGAAACCTGCACCGTCTCTAGCTGAGACTGTACAAATGTTGAAAGCTGTTCAATGTTCATTTGAAAACGCGCTGCGATGTTAGGATGCAAACGAATACTTAAATAATCTCCGCCCTCAGTAACCGCGGTATTCACATCTACCGCACCTTCTATCGACTTACCTAACTCACTAATTTCTTGGGCTAGGCTTGCTAAACTGTCGATATTATTTCCAAAGATTTTAATTGAGACATCACCGGTACTGCCGGTAAGCATTTCAGATACGCGCATTTGAATGGGCTGAGTAAAACCAAAATTAACACCAGTAAAGCCTTGCATTACCATTCTTATTTCGTCAATCAGAGCCTGTTTGTCTGCAAATCGCCAGGTGCTTTTAGGCTGCAGCTCCATGAAAATGTCGGTTTCATTTAGACTCATCGGATCTAAGCCTATTTCATCAGAGCCTACCCGAGAAACAATCTGTTTTATTTCAGGAATGTTTGCCAGCAAAGCATTTTCGATTTGAATATCCAATAAAGTTGAAGCCTGCAAAGTGATACTCGGAGACTTTTCGACCTGTACGATAATGTCGCCCTCGTTCAATACCGGCATAAAGGTCTTCCCCAAAAACAAAGACAACACCGCGCTTAAACCTAAGACACAGAGTGTGGCAACAATGACTACCTTAGGCGCGCTGACCACAGAACGAACTAAGGTTTCGTAGCGGTTTTGCAGCCACATCACAAATTTTGGCTCGCTGTTTCCTTCAGGGCTAAGTAAAAAAGATGCCACCGCGGGAATAAGCGTTAAGGATAAAACCAGCGAAGACAGCATGGCAAACACAATAGTTATAGCCACTGGCTTAAATAGCTTGCCCTCTAGGCCATCGAGAGTGAGCAGCGGCATAAACACGATGATCACGATAATGGTGCCCGATACCACCGGCACTGCCACATCTTTGCAGGCCCTAAAAATAAGATGCAGTTTAGGCATATTTGGGTTTTGCTTTAAACCGTTGACGGTATTTTCAACCACCACTACCGAAGCGTCTACCAGCATACCAATCGCAATAACCAAACCGCCCAAACTCATAAGATTGGCCGACATGTTAAATTGATGCATGAGTAAGAATGTACATACCGCCGAAAATGGCAATATGAGAGACACCGCAATCGCAGCGCGCAAGTTGCCTAAAAAGGCCGCTAAAATCACTATGACCAAGGCAATCGCCACAAATAATGCTTCTTGAATGGTGCCAATGGCGGTATCGATAAGGTTTTTACGATTATAGAATACGTTTATGTCCGTGCCGCTCGGCAAAGTGGCTTCAATCTCAGCGAGTTTTTCCAGCACTGATTCAACTACCATTGCGGTATTGGCGTTTTTCAATGAAATGACAATGGCTTGGGCCGTTTCTTCGCCGTTTCTGGTCACCGCGCCGTAGCGAGTCAAATGCCCTATTTCAACGCTGGCGACTTCGCTTAATCTAATCGCGGTGCCGTTGTGATGAGCAATCACCATA
This sequence comes from Glaciecola sp. SC05, assembly GCF_041380235.1. Taxonomy (NCBI): domain Bacteria; kingdom Pseudomonadati; phylum Pseudomonadota; class Gammaproteobacteria; order Alteromonadales; family Alteromonadaceae; genus Glaciecola; species Glaciecola sp. SC05. The sequence continues at coordinate 167,912 of NZ_JBGIYY010000005.1, read as the reverse complement.
TCTGCGAGCGCCTGCAAATTTTCCAATCGACCTTCGGTTCTGACCACTACAGCATCGTTGCCAACGTTCAGTCTACCGACACTGCCATTTTGGTTGTTCGCATCAATCACCGCCTGTAATTCAGCCATATTCATAGCAATTGCTGAGAGCTTTAGAGGATCAGGTGTTACTTGGAAGGTTTTGGCAAAACCGCCAAGAATATTCACGTCTGCCACCCCCTCGATAGTTCTTAACTGTGGTCGCACTTCCCATTCCAACAGTTGGCGGCGCTCTATCAGACTGAGGTCGGGGTTTTCTAAGGTAAACATGAACATTTCGCTCAAGGGCGTGCTCATTGGCGCAACTCCACCTGACACACCAGCGGGCAAGCTTGGCATCACATTGTTTAAGCGCTCTGCGACCTGTTGGCGAGCCCAATAAATATCGGTGCCGTCAATAAAATCGATGGTAATGTCGGTGATCGCGTATTTTGTGGTGGAACGCAAAATTTGCTTATTTGGGATACCCAAAAGCTCTGTTTCTATGGGAAGCGTAATTTGCGCCTCAATTTCTTCCGCCATCATGCCAGGTGCTTTTAAAATCACTTTAACCTGAGTGGGAGAAATATCGGGGAACGCATCAATAGGCAACGAAAACCATGCAGCGGTGCCTGCCAATAGCAAAAACAACGAGGCCGTAATCACAAAAATTCGTTGAACCAGCGAAAAACGAATGACTTGGCTTAACATCATCTACTCTCCCAAGCCCATCAAAATGCCCTGCAAAGCGCTTACCGAACTGCTCGCAGCCGCTGCGCCTGCGATATCCCGTGTTGAGGTCACAATAAAACTATTTTGCTCGCTTGCCACAATACTAACCTGTGCAGACGCAAAACCATCAGCTTGCTTAAGCATAATGTAGTGATTACCATGTAAACTAAATACCGATGTTTTTGTAATACGGTATGCTTTCAAGGCATATTCAGGCTTTACACTAAGAATGTCGCCATAGCGCAGTCCGCAATTAGCTTTGAGGGGCTCACTCCATAAGGTTTTGTAGAAAGATTGAGATAAACCTTCGTTTATTTCTATCTTAAGCGTACATAAAGGCAAGGATAGGGCGCTGGGGATTTGCGCCTGACTTGCCGGTAAATTTACTTTTAGGCGCACCGCGTATTGCGGCAAAATATGCACAATATCTTGATTGGCATTAAGGCTAGAAAAACGACTGTAATTTAGCATGCCATTAAGGGGGGATTTGAGGCTTAAAGATTGCTCATCGTGATCATACTTAGCAACGTACTCAAAAAAATGATGGTACTCGCCCAATGCAAGCTTTTGATTAACATAGTGCTCACTAATACTTAGCCATTGTTGCTCACCAATGGCTTTTTGCTCATATAATTTTCTATTATTTTCATATGATTTAGACGTTTGTTGAAACAACGCTTTTTTAAGCTGATATTCGTCATAATAATGCTCTACTTCCGAGCCTATTAATTTGACTATTACGTCTCCCGCTTGGACTATCGACCCACGTGGTTTTAAAAACATCACCCTTTGCACATTCATAGGCGAAGTTATGGAATAGGCGGCGCCCGACTCAGATGTCACTTCGCCACTTAAAGCGGCTCCTTGATAACTGTCAACCAACTGGACCGCTGACAAGCTTACGCTTAATTGTCCAAGCTGCTGGGTGCTTATGCTCTGCTCTTGGCCTTGCACGCGCATGGATACTAGCAATGGAACTATAAGTAGCAGAAAGCCAAGCTTTAGCATGGGTGAGGTATGTAATTTGATAGTCATATGCTGATTCCTGCTGCTTGTTTGAGCATGCTAATTTGTTGATATAGGGCAATGCGATTCAGTTCGATATTCGCTCGTGCATCTATGACTTCGAGGGCGCTGCGAATAACACTTTCTTTATTTTCTAAATTTGCGTTAAGTAAGGTGGGAATGATCTGTTCAAGCTTTTGAATAGGTTTCTCAGAACTATCTAACAATAACTGCTTCGCTTCTAAAAATTCTAGCTCGCGCTTTGCTTGTTCAAATACCGATATCAAACGATTGCTCAGGCTTTGTTTGGCCAATTGGTACTCGGTTTGTGCTTTAAAATATTCGCTGCGCTGCACCGGGCTGTAATGATCAGTGAGCGATAATGGGATCTCAAGGCCAAGCCCTATCTGATTTTCATCAAAATTAGACACTTCTATGCGCCTTGCGGTGAGCGTCACATTCCAAGGTTCGGCTTTCTGATTACTTGCTTCATATGTCTGAGAAAAGTGCTGCCAAGCACCATCTAGAAGAGCAATATCGGGATGATTTACCATCGAATAAGCAGAGTCTGCATCAAGGTGCTCTTGAATCTCTGTGGGCATAGCACTAAGACCGGTGATGCGTCTATATTCGGCAGATATATCGCTAAGTTGATATTCTTGTTCTAGCTTAAGCAGCGCGCTATCTATTGCTTCTTTCTCTAGCAGCAGCACAATGTACTCTGGCACTGCTCTGGACTCAAAAAGAACCTGAACCCGCGCACTTAACAGGCTCAGCATTTCAATTTTCTGTTCAGTAATGCGAATGTTTAATTTTGCAGCTTGCGCCTTCCAAACCAGCTCTCTTATTTGCCCCGATAAAAAAAGTGCTTGTTGGCGACTGGCATTTTCTTTAAATAGCGCGACATTATTTTCAAGCTGTTTTTCAATATCACGTCGCAAGGCGCTTTTTATGGGCAGGGTGAGTCCAATTTCTGCTTCATTGGTGCCCAATGCATCCTGACTTCGCAGCGCTGACACCGACACAAAAGGCACACCATCTAACCACGATGTGAAATTTTGTTGTTGCGCATTGACTTTTTCAGCGCTACTCAAACGTTTGTTTTGTTGCTCGAGAGCGGCATCTAAGGCATCTTTAAGTGACAAAGTCGCATTTGATGGTGCGCTCACAAGCAGTATCACTAAAGTGAGTAATGCGAAAGCAAGTGAATGGCATGTGATCTTTTGCACAAGATTCTCTGAGTTAGTAATCATAGTGATCATCCTCCCAGCAATTTGCTAAACTTACCATACACATATGTCTATACCGCCATGCAACATATGTATGATATCGCCGCTGCAAGCATCTAAAACCGAGTTTACTGAACATGAAAGATACGATTATTACCATTATACTCATCACCATTATGACTCTTAACGGAGCCGACGTTTTTGTTGATATTGGATTGGATGTGCCTATGTGGCACATTGCACAAGAAGCGTTTCTAGTTTTGCTGTCTGCCATCGGCGCCATTGTATTGATATTCGATATGCGTAAACGCACTCGAGCCTTAAACGGACTCGCACAAGACCTCAGCAACGCGAATCATCAAATCGAATCGCTCAATAACCAATTCACAAAAGAGCGTAAGCATTTCAGTCAAGTGATCAAAAGCCAGTTTGACGATTGGAAGCTTACCCCGACCGAGCAAGAAGTCGCTTTTTTGCTGCTCAAGGGTCTCAGCCTCCGCGAAATTTCTAGCGTCAGAGATACAAAAGAAGCAACTGTTAGGCAGCAAGCGTCGAGCGTTTATGCAAAAAGCAATCTCGTTGGCAGACACGAATTTTCGGCGTGGTTTTTAGAAGACTTTTTACATGTGTCATAACGACGGTTTACATCTATTTGGCAAGGCCAATATGCGATATAGAGCTCACTTTCACGCTGATAGCTTATCTGCGGACTTAAGCTTTAAACCGGTCAGCAATCATATTTAAATCGTAGCCCGCTTGTTTTGCCAAATCCTGCATGTAATCAAATGAAAGGGTATCTTTATTTGCTAGCGCCCACAAGTGAATCGCTCGTGTGCCGGTTCGGCAGAAACCGTGAGCACTCGTATGTGACTGCTTTAAAAACACTGCAAAATTTGCAATGTCTTGCGCTGAATATTCACAGGGTTTTACCGGCATAAAACGATACTGCATCTTATGGAGCTTTGCTAAATCGTGCCATTGAGCACTGTTGATCTGCTCTGCGCTCTCGCCATCAGGACGTACATTGATCAAAGTGTCAATCCCGCGGACAGCCAATGCTTGAAACTCAGCCTCAGTGAGTGCGCCCGATACTGAAAATGTTGGTGTAATTTGTGCAATTGACATAAGCAAACCTTTTAAATATTGGAATAAAATATAAATACCGAAAGCGGAATAAGGCTAATGCCAAACAAGCTTTTCAACTTTGCCTGAGGTAGCCTTTGCGTAGCCCATGCGCCTATAAACACGCCCAATACCGCGCATATACTCACTAAAGTAATTAGTTCAATGTTAAACGATAGCGACTGCACGCTCGTGAGGTAGGCATATTTGCCAAAGCCCGCGAAGCTTTGCATAGTGATAATCACTAGGCTAGTTGCAATTGCTTGATGTATTTTGATGGCGGTCACGCCAAGCAGTACCGGCACAATTAAGAAGCCACCGCCCACCCCCACTAAGCCAGCCAAAACGCCGACGCATAAACCCGCCGCGATCAGCACGTAGGGATTGCCGTCTTGCTTGCTTTGCTTGGCTAGGTCGTTCGTTGATTTAGGTTTTAACATAAACACACTGGCAGCCAGCATGACTATTGCAAACAACAACATTTGAAACTGAGCACTGACAAACTGCGATAAATAGGCACCTAGGTAGGCTGAGAACATGCTTGGCAAGCCAAATAGAAGTGCCAATTTGTAATCCACGTTACGCTTAAGTATATGAATAATGCTGCCGACCAACGCCACTATTCCAACAATTAGTAAGGATTCGGCAATCGCTATTTTCTCTGGCTCATTTGCCACATATACCAGCAGTGGAACCGTCAGTATGCTGCCGCCTGAGCCTAATAAGCCTAGGCTCAGGCCCATCATTAACGCGCCTATCCAAATTACCGGATCGGTAATCATTGACTAAAACTGACCGTCAACGGAATCTTTAGGTATGACTGGCCGTTACTTTCTTGTGGTGGCAACTGCCCACTGCGAATATTCAGTTGAATAGCCGGCAACAGTAATTTGGGCACTGGCAACGTCGCATCACGCGTATTGCGCATCTTGATAAAATCATTTTCGTTGCTGCCCGTTTTGACGTGAATATTATTGCGTTTTTGTTCCAACACCGTGGTTTCCCATGCATATACGTCACGAGTCGGGCTTTTATAATCATGCCCAACAAACATTCGCGTGTGCTCAGGTAAAGCCAGTAGCTTTTGAATAGACTGATATAGCGCCTTTGCACTGCCGTTTGGAAAATCGGTGCGAGCAGTACCAAAGTCGGGCATAAAAATGGTATCCCCTACAAATACGGCATCTTCAATCAGATAGCTCGCGCATGCGGGTGTATGACCAGGGGTGTGTTTAACCTCTATCGCTAAATGCCCTAGTGTAAGTAATTCGCCATCTTCAAAAAGGTAATCAAATTGGCGCCCATCACAGTGCATCTCACTGCCAAAGTTGAAAGCAGCTTTAAAGGTAGACTGCACCGTTTTGATATGTTCGCCTATACCAATTTGACCGCCACGCTTATTTTTAAGATAAGCCGCTGCACTGACATGATCAGCGTGCGCATGGGTTTCTAAGATCCATTCTAAACGCAGGTTATTACTGTCAATATGGTCAATAACTGCATCAATACTCGTCGAGCTTAATTTGCCTGAATTTGCATCGTAATCCAGCACAGGATCGATAACCGCTGTCTGCGATGTTGCTTTGTCGGTTAGTACATAGGTGACGGTACAAGTGACCTCATCAAAAAAGGGCTTTATTATGAGTTTATTCATTGTGTCTCTTATTTTCCTAATTACTTATGTTGCGATGCAACATTCTTAATCATTTAGGGCTTTGCTCACAGTAAACGCACCGCGTATATCCTCCAGCGTAAAACCAGTCGCTCTGTCCTTAGGATATTGTTTATTGATTGCTTCGCTCAGCGCTGCATCTATAGATACGCCATGACACGCCAAACATACTTGGTCGGTGGGAATAGCCTGCATATACCTAAATTTTGCTTGCTTATACAACTCAGCGTTGAGCGCTTTAGCTTCGATGCCAGATTTAAATTGCTGATCAAAGGTCTGTAACATCTCGACTTCCCAGCTATCGGGCTGATTTTGCTCATTGCGTGCTTTTAAGCTGGTGCGCGCAACATGCCAACCTTCTGTGGAAAGGTCTTCAGCAATCTGCGGCGCAGTGCTATGGCAAACATCTACTGCGTGCGCCAATCCACCGCTTTGTATGGCGCCTACCAATGCCGACTTCAATGTGCTCGCAAACTGCTGAATTTTTTGCTGTGCCTCTTTGCGCAATTGCATTTGGTCAAATGGTGTATCTGAGCCTGCTTGTGCTGAAGATTTTATATTGCTGCTATTTAGCTCTGCATTGCTCACATGTTCAGCCACACTAACTTGCTCTGCGCTAAGCCCGCTCATTGATGCGCAAAGCAAGCTGAGCGTAAGCCACAGTTTCAATTTCATTTTTATCCCCCTTGCACTTTATTCTAGACGCTCTATACCCAATGCTTTGAGCACGTACTTTTCATAAACAGGCTCACTACTGCCGGTTTTCATTTTACGCATGAAGTATTTTTCAAAGGCAATTTTAGCGTAGTGCACCCATTTGCCTTTTTTAAACCAGGTAATATTACGCGGCGGTATCTGCGGCATTGCCACAAAGGCAGCGCCCGTGTCACCCATATCCGCTAAACAGATGGCATGCCATGTGCCTTTTGCTGAGGGCTCTACACCATCGACAATGATGGACTGAAGATTATGCGCAATAGCGGTCATCATGGTTTCAATCATATAGCCTGTTTTTGGTGTACCGGTTGGCACTGGAGTGCTCTCAACCGGTGGGATAGCTACGCAAACACCACCTGAAAATATATTTGGATAGACAGGGCTGCGTTGATACTCATCGGTGATCACAAAACCTTTCGGATTACATAAGTCTTTGACATTTGCCACTGCATCGATACCCGCAAAAGGCGGTATTAACATTGAGTGAACAAAAGGTAGTGAATGGCTCAGCTCAGCCTCACCTTTGCGGTTAAACTCTGAGATATGCATGATGCCATCTTCTACTTTGTCGACATTGGCGTTACAAATCCATTTAATATCTTTGGTGCGCAGTTCTGATTCTAATAAAGATTTTGAATCGCCTACCCCGCCTAAGCCTAAATGGCCGATGTAAGGCTCACTCGTAATATAGTGGATTGGCACTTTATGGCGTATTTTGGCGTCGCGCAGGGCTTTATCTAGAATAAACGCATATTCGTAGGCAGGTCCAAAGCAACTGGCGCCTTGAAACGCGCCCACAATTACTGGCCCTGGGTTTTCAAGCAGTTTTTGAAAATCAACGTAGCAGGCTTTTGCATGGTCTAAATTGCAAATAGATTGCGTAAAAAACTCTGGGCCAGCACCTTCAATATTGGCAAAAGCCAGTTTAGGTCCTGTTGCAATGATCAAGTAATCATATTCGATAGTGTCGCCGGCTTCGGTCTTTAACACAGAGTTATCGGCGTCAATTTGTGTCACACGTGCGCACACAAACCCAATGTCTTTTTTGCTTAAGTACTTTTCAATAGGAATAGTAATCGCTTCTGGTTCACGCCATCCTACAGCCACCCAAGGATTAGAAGGTACAAAGCGAAACTCAGGATGTTCGTTAACCACAACAACTTCATGGGACTTACCCAATATCTCTTTTGTTTCATAAGCAGCGGGCATTCCACCAGTACCCGCACCCAACACAACGACCTTAGCCATAACCGTTCCTCTTTTTAAAATTATCTAGCGTAACTACACATTTGTAACATTAGTGTTACAAGAGCCGTGCCATAATTAATAATCTTTTAAGGCATTGAATTTTAATGCTTTTTAAATTCTTCGGTAGAAGTACATGAAGAATCATTGATGTTCGTGCCAGTTATGACACATAATAAGTCAAATATGTCATTAAAAGGCTGCGCTACAATATGAGTATTTCTATTATTCAAGGAATGATCGACGTCATCGATAAACCCGCTATATTTATTGATACTAAATATACTATTTTGGCCGTCAACAGTGCCTACAGAGATACTTACGAAACCGAAGTTGATGTTGGCAAGAGCAAATGCTTTGAAATATCGCATGGTCACCAATCACCATGTGACAAACACGGAGAAGCTTGTCCAATTCAGTCTTGCGTCAGCACTGGACGAGCAAACAGTGTGGTTCACATTCATAAAACTGCACTTGGTAAAACCTATTGCGACATCCTAATGAAGCCTGTCACCGATGAAAATGGCATTACCACAGGCTTTTTAGAGATACTCGACCGTATTAACTTTGCTGCGGATGAATCTCAAAGCAATAAAATGATAGGCGCTAGTGAAGCATTTAAAAACATGCTTACCAAAATCAATCGTGCTGCAAAATCGGAAATAGCGGTATTGCTGCATGGTGAAACGGGCACCGGCAAAGAATTGGTTGCCAAAGCTATACACGAATCAAGCCGTCGCGCTGAAAAACCATTTGTAGTTATAGAGTGCACCGGTTTAAATGAAAACCTGTTTGAGTCTGAACTTTTTGGTCATGAAAAAGGTGCTTTTACCGGCGCCTCCCACGCAAAAAAAGGACTCATTGAAATGGCCAACGGCGGCACTGTGTTTTTTGATGAAATTGCCGATGTTCCGTTGAGCATGCAGGTCAAATTGCTACGCCTTATTGAAACACATTGCTATCGAACCGTAGGCGGATTGAAACAACGAAAGGCCGATTTTAGACTAATTTGCGCTAGTCATAAAAACCTTATCGAACAGGTTGAAAAAGACCTATTTAGAAAAGACCTATACTATCGAATCGCTGGATTTCCTATTGTCTTACCTTCTTTATCAGAGCGACATGAAGACATTCCATCGCTAGCAAAGCATTTTTTAAATCATTCGGAGTTATGTAACAAAAAGTTTAGTGCAGAGGCTTTAGAACGCTTATGCCAATATGAATTTCGTGGCAATATCCGAGAGCTTAAGAATATTGTTGAACAATCAGCGCTGATGGCGAATGAAGAAATCATCGAAATAGATGATTTGCCGGAACTGGTGCTTAGCCAAAATACAAAGCAAAATGGCGCAAACGAAGGCCTAATCTCTCTCGAAGATGCTGAAGCTAGATATCTAGCAAGCATCTGCGAGACACAATCGATGTCAATAGATGAACTCGCTGAAAAACTCGACGTTAGCACCCGCACTCTATATCGTAAATTACAAAAATTTGGTTTGAAATATGATTAGGATCTGTTTTTACAAATGTGAATTAGCCGATCAATTCTGACTGGAAACATCAATCAGCAGATCATAGGTTTACAAGACTTAGTGCAACTTGAACAATTAGCAGCTCAAAAAATGCCAGCTATAAACCGCTGGCAAGCTCCTTTTCCGTCTTAAAACCAAAAACCTTACGTAACACTATTGTCGCCGGGCAAAATCCAGTAAAGCTTTGTTGAAACAAATTTGCTCCCACAAACACGGTAAACCAAACAAAGTTAGGATGAACCCATACGGTGAGGGCCACCGATAACATCACCATAAAACCGGCAAAGGCCGTTAATGCTCTTTCTGCAGACATACAATATCCTCTCTTAATAAAACGTGGTTAGTAATAGTATTTAAATCGCACAAATGCGTTGCTAGCATCGGCAAACTGATTAAAGAAGCTAAACGGCTGATCTCCGTAAAACAGATTGACGCCCGCAGAGAGTTGCCATTGGTCTACCGGGCTGTAATCGGCATTTATCTTTAGATAACCGTCTTCATCGCTGGTCGAATAAAAGTTAAAGAGATTTAGCGTCAGGGTTTGCTGAAGCGCTCGATACATGAGTCGTTGGGTGAACACTACGCGATTTTTATTTGGCTCAAAGGCAGTGTTCAAAGATGCAGTTTGCAAGGCATCGTAGTCTAGGGTGCGCTCTACATAGACTTGCGCACTGCCGGTTAGATTTTTAATAAGCTCTTGCTCATAGCCTAGCAGCCAGCGGGTTTGGCTATTGGGCACCAAAGGGTCGTTACCTGATTTATCCTCGAGAGAATCGTAATAAGCTACTTCAGCGTTTAACAAACCGCTAGCAAAAGTAGTGATGGCGCTGGCACCATATACCGCTAACTCGGAAAACCTCGGTTCTCCAAAAGCAGTAAAGCTCGATGGTGATTTGTGAAATCCTCGGTATCCATATAACGCATATTCCACCGCACCCATGCTTTTATAAATACGCATTGCATACTCAGGGTTTTGAGGGCGCAAAGGCGGCGTCACATCAAAACCAGGTGCCACATTCACCCCGGCAAAAGGCGAGAAAAACGAGAAGTAATCACCGTTAATATAATTGTCGGGGGTAAATTCAGGCGTTACGACAAAGTCGACATTGGCCCAATCAAAAAAGCCAGACACCTTGGCCGATAATGACGGCGCTTTTAAGTAGTCATCGTCGCGGCCGGCAAAAAACGATTGAAAATCTTTAGGAAATAAGTCGTTTAAAAAAACATAGTCACCGGTGCCCCAAGTAAGCACCTGCTGGCCTACTTTTACATCAAATTGCTCCCCCCATTTACCAAAGCTGGCCAAACTTCCCTGCCAAGCTAGTTCTCTTATTTGCATGCGGGTTTGGTCGAGTACGCCATCGTAATATAGGTCGGCAGTGAGCTTGAGGCGAGAATGCTCAAAGTCTCTATCCCACTGCAGCTGTGCGCGCAAATCCGCAAGGGTTTTATCCGTACTAATGGCAGGATCCGAACGTAAACGGGCACCCAATGCAAGCTCCACAAAGCCCGAAAAAGGAGACTCTGGTGCAGCTTCCTCTCCCCAATCGTCCATCGCCCATTCGTCTTCTTGGGAATAAGCAGGCGCAGCTAACAGCAGCAAGACAAGCACAGGCCAAATACGATATTGCATATTAGTTCAACCATTGCCGAGGCGGGTTGCGCAGGCTGCGCTCGCTAAATACATCGTCGTCTAGGCCAATGTTATATGTAATGTTGCGAAACTCCATTAAGGTATACGCGCCGCTTTCTAAATCACTCACTTTTGAGCGCACCACCGTCGGATATCCTTGGATCTCTTCTACAAGCACTGCCTCAACACGGCGATAATTGTTATCGCCTTTATAAAAATCGATAAGCATAGGCAGCATGCTTTGTTTGTCGATAGTTACCACATAATGATCAAACTCAACGCTGTCTGGTCGCTTTGGCACGGCCCTTAGGATATAGGCGCTGTCGGTCTGCTCTTGCAAGCTAAAGTCATCTTCTAACACTGCGCGACCCGATACGTCTTCATAGAAGAAATGCGAGCCTACAAACGAGGTACGTTTATCGCCAGAGGAGATACGCTTGACTAAATCGAGGGCAGGCAAATATAGCCAGCGGTCGTCTTCGGTATCCAAGCGGGCACGTTTTTCCACTCTGAACACCGTGTCTTTGACATCTGAAGGGCGCGAAAAAAACACCATCATTTGCTGATCACCGTTATCAGCAATGTCCCTGCGCAAAATGGTAAATTGGCGCATTTGCTTTCGCCCTTGCGCATCAACAATCATCATTCGAGCGTCTGAGCGGCCATCGTCTCCGCTGTAATAAGCGGCGCGCTCGGCCTGTTGGATAATCTCATTCACATCGATATCATCAGCCATGACTTGGGCCGAAAAGCTCAACGTTGCCATACTCAAAATGCTTGTTACCATTGCAGTAAATGTGCGTGTAGACATAGTTGTACTCCTTATGCTTGAGGCTTAAAAACAATGCGCTTACCCATGGTCATTACCGCGGGTAAAATTAATAGCGTAACCAGTGCAGATATTGCCATAATGCTGGCTAAAAAGATGCCCACGGTTATGTACGGGACCAATGGTGCAAACAGCAGTGGCGTAAAGCCAAGCGCAATCACCAGCGCGTTGCGGGTAATTGCGGTAGCAGGTTCATCAAACATTAACGCAAAGGTTTGTTTGATATCTTGAGTTTGCCTAAATACCTCACGGGCTCGCTCTAAAAAGTGAATGGCAAAATCTACCGACAAACCTAAAGTAAGCGCAGATAGCACTGCTATAGGCATGTCGTAGTCTTTCCCAATGATGCCAATCAGCCCGTAAATAAAAGTGATAGTAATGGTCAGCGGCAGCATGGCTAAGGCGCCAAACACCACCGAACGAAACAGCAAGGTCATCATGATAAACACAATCACAAAGGCGCTGATCAGGCTGTCGAGCATACCGGCTACCATATTGTCTTGCCAAATAACGTTGATATAAGCTTTTCCGGCCCAGCCTAAGCTAATCGCCTCCGGCAATGGGTTTTGCGCCACAAAATCATCAACTAGGCTGATAATTTTGCTCATGTCTTGATTGTCGCCTGAGGCCAACTGCAACCAAATCAGCGACTGCTGATAGTCTGGCGTGACAAAATGCCATAAGTCATCGGGGCGATGCGAGGATTGATACTGCAACAAGGTTTGCGCCACCGCTTGGGGCGACTGCGGAATTTGATAATCACTGTCCTGCCCTGAGCGCAGTTCTCGGTTGACGACTTTAGTAACATCGGCCAATGAATTAGATTTACCCACCAAGCCCGATTCCTGCAGGTACTGCTGCAAAGATGCAATATAAGCAAGTAACTCAGGTGACTGAAAGGCTTTTGAGTTACTCAACTTGCTTTCCACACGCTCTAGTAAGGCACTCAAATAATCCAATTCTGCATCGCTGACATCACCAAATAAGCGATCGTCGATATTATTGAGTAACTGCTGATATTGTTCGTTTAGCGGCATGGCTGCCAATGCATTGCTTTGCTCGCTTGCCCAGCTTTCAAGGCTTGAGGGCAAGTCTGATTGCATTATTTCGTTTAACGGTAACAATGAAGTTTCAGCCTGAAGCACCACGTACGCATCGTAAGTACCGGCGAAGTTCTCGTTTAATACCTTGTCGGCCACTCGTATTTCGTGGCTTGGCTTGAACCAGCGCACCGGATTGTCGTTGATCTGTATTTGCGTAATACCCCACACAGACACAGCAAACACCGCTGCAAAACCCAACACCAAAACACCTTTAAATCTTAGCGCAAAACCACCAATGGATTTTGCAAACACCGCGATTTTACTGCCACCTTGGGAGTCGTGCATAACTTGCTGCAGCTTATCTAAGGATGTCTTATTCATCCGCGATAAATAAGCGGGCATAAAGGTTATAGTGATCAAAAAGGCAAGTAAGATACCGCTACCGACAAAAGCACCAAATATTTGCACCGGCGGAATGGGCGTTAGCATCAGCGAATAAAAGCCAATAGACGAGGTGATTGAGGTATATAGCATCGGCGTAAACAAATGCCCCACCACTTCTTCGATAGTCGCCTGTAAATTTTCACCGGGTTTGTAGCGGTCGCTAAATTCAGACAATATATGCACCGAGTCAACCACGGCAATGGGCATTAAAAATATCGCAATCATCGACGACATAATGTGCACGGTGTAGCCCATGCCAATCAGTGCTCCCATGGTGATCATCACCGTGGCCATGGCTACAATCATGGGTGCAATAATGAGCGGAATGTTTCTAAAAAAGACAAACAACAAAATAAAAATAGTCAGGCCCGCGAGGGGCGCAGAGATACCCATTTGGATAAACATCTCAAAGCCAAACTGATCTTCGGCAACGGGTAAACCGGTGATGTACCAGTTATCAGCACTCTCTAGTTGATTTACTTGTGCACGAATTTGCTCGGCAATGTTGTAACTTTGATTTTTATCGATAATGGGCACGTAGATAGCCGCAGCTCTGCCGTTTTCAGACACTAAGGTATCTTGCAACAGCGGTAGCCTTGCTAAGTAGCCTCTAATTTTTGCGCTTTGCTCGATAGTTGCCGGCGGCTTGTCCATCATCCACTCAAAACGAATGGTGCCAGGCTCCGATTGCGTAATATTGTCTACCGTAGATATGGACATAACATCGGCTGAAATCACGCCGTCAATTGACAATATTGTCTCTGTAATGTCATATATGTCAGTCAACAGCTCAGGCGTAAACACACCATTTTCAGCTTCATTTACCACGCCTACCACAATAGCATCGTGCATCGCAAAATCAGTTTTCACTTGATTATGAAAAACCCTAGCTGGATGTCCTGCATCTAGCATATTCTCTGGGTCAGTGTCGATTTGAATGCGCGGGATTTGCGCGGTAAACACAAGCGCTAGCACCACTAGAATAAGGTACACTGCCTTTGGTTTTTGGGTGCAAAAATGCACTAAATTTTCGGTTATTTTTTTCATATTTGCAGTCTGTTTTTGCAATCGTTATATTGAGTAATACAAAAACTACGCCACATTCACTATTTAACCTGAACTCTGGATAAGAAATAGTGCAAGACTTTAATAACACCATAGATTTCATGCTGTTACACTCAGTAGCTCTATTGGCGGCATTAAATCTGCATATTGCTAAACCAATGCATTTGCATAAAGGGTAACTAGTGAACCATTATGAACGTTAAAAAAGTCCTGCTCATTGAAGGTGCTGTGAATCTGATCATTGCCTTAAGTAAACTGAGTATTGGACTGTTGACCAACTCAGCAGCAATTGTGGCCGACGCCATTCATTCAGCAACCGATGTTGTTAATAACGGGATTGCGTGGATAGCCACGAATATGTCAGAGGCCCCTGCAGATAATGACCACCCTTACGGTCACCAAAAATATGAGCAACTCGCGGTGTTTGTGCTGGCCTCACTGCTCACCATTGTGGCTTTTCAAATTCTTATCAGCGCCATTCAACGATTTGGTGAACCGGTTGAACATAGCACTTGGGGTCTTGGAATATTAGTTGGCGCTCTAATAATCAATATTCTGCTGGCAATCTGGGAACGAAGCTGGGCCAAAAAACTTCATTCAGATATATTAAACGCCGACGCCAGCCATACCTTTAGCGATGTGCTTACCAGCGTTGCAGTTATTGTAGGCTGGCAAGTAGCCTCGCAAGGCTGGTATTGGGTAGATGGCGCCTTTGCAATAGTGATGGCGGGTATAATCTTTTATTTATCCTATCGACTGTTTCAAAAAGCCATTCCCATCTTGGTGGACTATAGCGATATTGATGCACCCAAAATTCGCAGGGCCATTTGTAAAATTGAAGGTGTGAAACGAGTGACCAATTTACGTTCTCGTACCTTGAGCAAGCAGCGCTATGCTGACGTAGTGGTGCTGGTTGACCCATCACTTTCACTCACCGAATCACATAATATTGCAAGTGCGGTAGAGACGGTTCTAGCTGAGCAGTTTGAGATTGATGATGCAGTTGTGCATATTGAGCCTTTTTATACATAGCCTTGTGCAATATTCATTATTGCTTAAACAAATATTACCTGCAGCCTCTTAAACGAAATTAATTTAATACATTGATATATATAATTATTTTCACCAATTGAAGTTGACCGACATAGTATTTTCATCGCGAGTAGCCATCTACACATTTAGTCTATATGCTATTGGATTTAGTGCAACACAAGCAGATACTCACGCTACTGTATTACTGTGCACGCAAGGTATTGCCTTACCATGAACAAGCAAAAGTATTTTCTGGCCCTCTTCGTTCTGCTTAGTTGCTTCGCACCCTCTGCTTTTGCGAGTGCGGGAGCGATTGATTTAACCGCAAGTGCCGCTGGCATTATTGCGCTAGGGATATTTGCCTTAGCGTATACCTTGGTCATGCTTGAAGAGAAAATACACCTGCGCAAGTCTAAACCAGTGTTGGTGGCTGCGGGTATTATTTGGGCCATTATTGGTTGGCAATATGTGCAGGCAGGCTTGTCTCATGAATCTGAAGCAGCCTTCAGGCACACTCTACTCGAATTTGCCGAGCTGATGCTGTTCTTACTGGTCGCGATGACCTATATCAATGCCCTTGAAGAGCGACGCTTATTTGATGTATTGCGCAACTGGATGGTGCGCAAAGGCTTTAGCTACCGGCAGCTATTTTGGATAACCGGCTTACTGTCTTTTTTTATATCTCCGATTGCCGACAACCTCACAACCGCTCTATTGATGTGTGCGGTGATCATGAAAGTGGCCGAAGACGATAAGAAATTTATTAACCTCTGCTGCATCAACATTGTGATTGCTGCCAATGCTGGCGGGGCATTCAGTCCTTTTGGTGATATTACTACCTTAATGGTATGGCAATCAGGTGTAGTCGAATTTGGCGAGTTTTTGGCTTTGTTTGTGCCGTCTGCGGTTAACTATTTATTACCAGCATGCATCATGAGCTACTTCATCGCGAACAGCAAACCCAC
Source organism: Glaciecola sp. SC05 (assembly GCF_041380235.1). Lineage (NCBI taxonomy): Bacteria > Pseudomonadati > Pseudomonadota > Gammaproteobacteria > Alteromonadales > Alteromonadaceae > Glaciecola > Glaciecola sp. SC05. The sequence goes on along the minus strand of NZ_JBGIYY010000005.1, from coordinate 151,630 downwards.
TGGCGTTGCCGACGATATCGAATTAAAACGAGGCGCCCTGCGAATTGTCGCGCTATTTTTACTTACCATTGCAACCGCAGTGAGCTTTCATACGGTGCTGCATCTACCGCCCGTTTTAGGCATGATGACTGGATTAGGCTATCTTCAATTTTTTGGATTTTTCTTACGGGTAAGCCTACCGGGCTCATTAGCACGAAAAAAAGCCATGGCTGAGCGCGTAGGCGATGAACAAAGGCTGCAATCGCTAGGGCAAGTGGTACCCTTCGATGTATTTAACCGTGTAGCCCGCGCCGAATGGGATACCTTGTTATTTTTCTATGGCGTTGTGATGTGCGTAGGAGGACTTGGTTTTATGGGCTATTTATCTATGATGTCAGATGTGCTTTATACTCAATGGGGCGCCACCTCTGCCAATATCGCATTAGGCGTCATCTCGGCTGTAATCGACAATATCCCGGTCATGTTTGCTGTACTAACCATGAACCCCGAAATGTCGCATGGTCACTGGCTGTTGATCACGCTCACTGCCGGCGTCGGCGGCAGCTTACTTTCAATAGGTTCGGCAGCGGGCGTAGCCCTAATGGGGCAAGCTCGAGGAGCCTATACCTTTATGGGACATCTTAAGTGGACGCCGGTTATCGCACTTGGATATGTGGCGAGTATTGCAACGCACCTTTGGTTGAATGCGTCTTATTTTTAGGGAATCATTATTCATATCACCAAGAAAAATGCCAAGCGCAATGGGCTTTATACGGTCAATTTGTTAATCGGCATTTTTCTTGAGCGCTACATATATATCCGATCTGATATAAATACCATCCGTGCCCGACTTCATGTCCGCCTTTTCAAACCATTCAAGCAACTGCCGTTTCCGACCGGCCAGCTCTAAACGAATACCCCGCTTTCTAAAAATCACCTCTAAATCAGCTAGCATTGCCATAACGCTCAAATCTAAATGAGTGAGGCAAGGCACCGCGTCTATGATTACACACTTTATCTCACCTTTTTGTCGAGCGTACTGTGCTAAAAGCCTGCGTTTGAAATAGCCAGCATTGAAATAGGTTAACGGTGAATTAAATCGGTAAATAAAGACTCCTTCTACTGCTTTTGCTTTCTCAGTAGCGTCTAATGTTCTAACAACCCCTTTTGAATCGACACCTAATATTTGATCGGTAGGTCGCATTACCGCACGAATAAACTGAAAGAGTCCTAATAGAACTGCTAAAGTAATCCCCGGTATCACGCCAATGAGCAGCACCGCAAATAGCGTAATAGTCGCTAGATAAAAAGCCTGACGGTCTTTGAGCCTTAGCTCCCATACGGCCCTTATATCTAGCAAATGTATAGACGCAATGATCAGCACCACGCCCAACGCGGCACTGGGTATGAATTCTAAGGGAGCTGTTAAAAACACTGCAATTAACCCAATAATGAGGGCAGCAATAATCGACACCAACTGCGTTTTACCGCCATTTGCATCGTTCACTGCTGTGCGCGAATCAGCTCCGCTTACTGCAAAACCTTGCGATAGAGCCGAGGCAATATTGGCAAAGCCTAGCGCTTTAAATTCTCTGTCGGCGTCTATGTCATATCCGTTTTTAGCCGCAAAAGTTCGGGCTGTTAGCATCATGCTGACAAAGCTAACAATGGCTAGGTTGAGCGCGGGTACCACAAGTTCTCTAATAATCCCGACATTAAAATCGGGCGCTTTAAAAAGAGGTAATCCGCCGTCAACCATGCCTATGGTTTGTACATCAAATGCCTGTAAATCTAATGTCCACACCAAAATTGCGCCCACTGTAATCGCAAACATCGATGCCGGCCATGCAGGCTTAAAGCGCTTCATTGCGAAATATACGACAACCGTAAGCAGCGCCATTAGCAAAGTAGGAATATGAGTTTGTGAAAGGTAAATAGGCACTCCGCCTAAACGCTCAAGCAGGTATTTTTCGTCAAAGGTAAAACCAAATACCTTAGAGAACTGCCCAACAATAATTGTAATGGCAACACCGTTTAATAAGCCCATAAGGATTGGCTTCGATAAAAAATCGGCCAATACACCTAATTTGAATTTGCTGGCGATTAAGCACCAAAAACCAGTCATTGCGGTCATGGTGATCACTAACTGCCAGTGCTTCATGCTATCGCCTGCAGCTAGCGGCGTGACAACGGCTGCGATTACCGCGCAGGTAGCAGCATCAGGGCCTACAATTAGCTGTTTTGAAGTACCAAAAAGTGCGTATACCAACATTGGTAATACGCAAGAATAAAGTCCCACAGCAGCATTTACGCCAGTGAGCTGAGCATAGGCAATCGCCACGGGCAAGGCTACCGCCGCTACCGACAGTGCCGCCCTTAGGTCATCGGTAAACCACGAGCGCTGATAATTAAATAAGGTGCTTAATCCGGGCATGAAGTTATACAGGCGTGCTAACAATGTGAGCTCCTTATTGCTAGAGTACTTGCGTTTGTTTGAAGCTGTTTATCTCAATGGCTACAACTTGGGCACCAAACTAATTGCGCCATTTACGACTTTCATGTCGAGCGGAAGTTTACTCAGCATCGCTAGTCTAGGGTTCTGCATATCTAATTCATAAACCGGGTTGACCGCCAAAAAAGCATTGATCACTTGCAAAGCCTCTTTGTTCAATACGCCTAAATTACCTTTGAAACCACCCGCGTCAACGCTAGAGTCGAGCAGCTTTACATCGCGTAAAAATACCGCTTTTTTGCTACTATCGTAATAAGGACTGCCCTCTACTTTAAGCATCAAGCGCACTGGGTAATTAAGGGTAAAAGCACTAATTTCAGCGCTTGAATCAACATCTAAAACAATCACTTCACGATTATCAGGGCCAATATCAATCTTTAGATTGTTTACATCAAACTGTACTGGCAAACCCATTATGCTCATTCTTTCGCTGAGCTTTGGCAGTTGCCCATTTAGCAATGACTCCATATCGGCATTAGTGAATGAAAATACTGAGAGGCCCTGAGTGCCGCTGCACGCACTTAACAGTAGGATAGATAGAACAGCTAAAGCGCGCATAACGTGCTGCTTAATTGTTCGGGTACGTGTAAAAAAAGTCATAATGTTTGAGAGCCTTTTAGAGTAGCGTGTCGATTAATCGATAGTGCTTATGCACATTAGAAACATATATCATCATCAGTAAAAAACGCATACTTAGCAAATAAATAATCAAAAATCCGCAAGTATATGGGGTTTTGCTAAGCGCACTTCTTCACCTTATGCGCAGTCTTCTGTTAAGATGTCGCCTTGAAATGCAAGTTCACTTCATTCATACGCATTATTTGTGCGGTATTGTTGATTCGTTTTAGGTTATTCATGGCAATTCCATTAACTCCAAAGTTAGAAAAATATTTTAATCGTTTATCAATAAAAAGCCGGTTTTTTAACCGTTTGCTCAGTTTCTTTTTTATGCCCTTTGTGCACAAAAGCGGCTTAAAAATGAATTTTGTTGAAGACGACTACTATGCAATATTGCCAAAAAAGCGTATGAACGTGAATTGGTACGGCACCATGGCCGGCGGCGCTATCCTAGGTAACTCGGAGCTAGCAGCAGGCTCATACTTGTTTATGCTCAGCAAAGGTGAATACCGCATGATTTGCACCCGATTAAACTACCGTTTTTTGCTGCCGACCATTGACGCTATCATGTACAAAGCGCACGTTGACTTAGAAGAGCTTGCTGAAAAAATCAAAGCGGGCGGCAAGTTTAATATCGAAATGACCATCAAAGTGTTTAGAACCAAAAATAACAAAGCCACCCGACGCATAGGCTCTGGTACCATTAGTTTTCATATGTGGCCGATAGGAAATTAGGCTTGTCGAATACCTTACACAATGGGGTATATTTGTCCTGCTCTTGGCTCTGGTGCTTAGGCGGGTTTTTTCCGCTCATACTCAGTAGAGATTACGGCTGGCCAGCATTAGCCGCGTTTACCATTTTTAATGTGGGCGGCGCGATTGCAATGGGTTTCTATTTTAAAAACCGCGACCAGCAGCAAGCTTTTACTAAAACTCACAAATCGTGGATTGGCGGTTTCTCGTTTGTCACCATCGCCTATCAATTGTTTTTTATTGCTTGGCTAAGCACGGTCATTGGTCAGCCTTTACTTTTACCAGCAGTGCTAGCCATTGGATTTGTTATTTACCTGAGTAAGGCCGCGATTACCTATTGGGCGCTGGCAATCTACTTCGTTTCTATTGGCTTATTCGTAAATTATGTAGGCAGCGATTGGCCACCTGTCGATATCAATGTGAAAAGCTACTGGCCACATGCTGTGTTACCCCTTGCTATCGGCTTTATTCTATCGCCCTACTTAGACATCACCTTTCATCGTGCTTACAAAAATAGTAAACATCCTAAAATGAGCTTCTTGCTTGGCTTTGGGGTGTTGTTTTTGAGCTTATTGTGCTTTGTCTTTTATTACGCAGGCGCCTTAAGTGCTGTGTTCTTCTCTGGCACGATACCGGCACAGGTCATTTACCCTGTGGTGGCGTTTTTAGCGCTGCAAACCGCGTTTACCATTGCCGCGCACTGCGGCGAACTGAGTATTCAAAAATACCTTAAGCCTTCGACCATGGCTGGCGTTATTGTGGCGTTCTCGGTAATTGTGGGTGGTTTATTGAGTATTGCAAAAGAAACGACTATCCCATGGGTGGATTTACCCTTGGAAGAAACCGTATATAAAGCCTTTTTGTTTTTTTATAGCTTGGTTTTTCCACTCTATTTGATGCTGGGAAAATCGAAGTCGTTTTTTATATGGACGCTGGCTATTTGCACCCCGGCTTACTCTGTGGGCTTTCTTATCGGTGGAGAGTATAGTTTTGGTTTAACTGTTGGCGCGTTGACCGTGCTTTTTGCTGCAGCGTATAAACTTAAAAATCTAGAACACAGAGCTAACAAAAAAACTAGCAGTCCCAATGTGTAGGGCACTGTTTTTTTCGCAAAATCAATCGCCATATCTGCATTTATATCGGTGATTTACGATTGAACTTACACATGTCCCAAAGTTCGCAGAGCTAATACACCCCGCTAATCTACACAAATCATAATTATCCGATTATTTGCCAGTCAATTTTTGTCTTTGGTTTTGTCAAAATTGACAAATTAATCACCCCCTATTTCAAGTGTTGAATATATTCCCATAAAAATCATATAGATAGAACTTAATAATTCATGGCATGACTCTTGATATGTCTTATGTGTTGACACGCAATAATGCTGTGCACAACAGGTGCTCAGATGGTTAACAGCACCCAAAATAATGACAATCGAGGATAATAAAATGACCGCACAAACTGAAACACAAGATTCGTTTAATTGGTGGTACTTATTAGGTATTGTGGGTAGCTTAGTAGTGCTAGCATTGATGCCTTACGTAGCATGGATCGGGAAGCTGATATTGCTATAAGGAATGATTCGCTAAAAAACTGCCATTGGAGGCAATGGTAGGAATAAATCTTATCGATAACTTTTAGATAAGCTTTTGGGCATGTTTAAAAAAGTGTCACGCTTACTGAGCAGCAGAATGAATGAATGAATGCATGCATGGATATAATCACAGTTGTATGTAGGTAACTATGCAAGTGACTATGCAAGTGACAGTAAAATTTTAAGAAATATTAATAGAAGAGAGCAAGCTAAACAGATCACTATAGAAGAAATTTCATAAGCCCTTGTTAGTGCAGAAAAAATGGTATATCTGAGCGTAAGCCAGCAGATATTATGATTGAAATTCTTGTCAATAAAGCGATAAATAGTGTTTTATAGCTGGTTGCAAAAAAGCTAACATATTTTCAAACATCCTATTAAAACAAGCAAAGCATGAGTTACCCCCTCACATGCCAAGGCATTCAGCATCATTGGTCTGACTGAGTGCTTTTTGCGTATCCCTGATTGATTTCAAATAAAAAGCTACTCAGTCAGGAGGGTAAGTTGATACACGTTTCCAATCTTACAATGGAATATGGACAAGAGGGCTCGCCTCTTCGCGTGCTTGATAATCTCAATTTTAGTATGGAGCGTGGCGACACTGTTGCAATCGTTGGCCCTTCTGGCTCAGGCAAAACTACCTTGCTGCAGTTACTCGCAGCGCTCGAGCAACCTACTCAAGGTCACATTAAGTTAGACCAGCAAACCCTGTCTGAACTCTCAACTGACCAACTTGCAGACTTCAGACGCGACAACATGGGTATTGTGTTTCAGTCTTTTCATTTAATCGATAGCTTAACGGCACTAGCAAATGCCGCGCTACCATTGGACATTGCTGGAAAACCGGATGCAACTATACGTGCGCAAAGCATGCTTGAGAGCGTAGGGCTCAAAGATAGAGCCCATCATTACCCTCAGCAACTCTCAGGCGGAGAGCAGCAGCGTGTGGCCATTGCTCGCGCATTGGTGCATGAGCCTAGACTGATTTTAGCCGACGAGCCTACTGGCAACTTAGATGAAAAAACCGGTAAGCGCGTGGCCGATTTACTGTTTGAACTGCACGCACAATCGCAGTCGACCCTAGTATTGGTTACTCACGATATGCGTTTAGCAAAGCGTTGTAAAAGGCTGTTTTGCTTAGAATCAGGCAAACTTCGCGTAGAAGACAATCATGAACTTTCAGCTTAAATTTGCTTGGCGAGATCTTCTACAAAGTGTAAAACGTCTATGGTTGTTTTGCGCTTGTTTGATGTTTGGCGTGTCCTTGGTCATGGCCGCTGCCAGTCTTTATCAGATGCTCGACCGCGTTTTGCTGTCTGACACTCGTGCATTAATGGGCGGCGACGTTGAAATTGAGTCGAGTCAGCCGATTGATGAAAAAGTCTTAGCCTGGATTGCGACCACAGGCGATATATCGCTGACACGCGAGCTTGACACCATGATGAGCACTGAAAGCGACGAATATGCTCTTGTAGAGCTGCTGAGCACCGATAACGCCTACCCTTTGTATGGCCAACTAAAGCTGCAACCAGAGCAAGCCTTGAGCACGGCGTTGGCAAATGATGATGGCACGTGGGGTGTTGCAATCGACCCAGTCTTAGCAAAACGTTCGGCCCTAAGTGTGGGTGATAGAGTGTTTATTGGCGACTTAGAACTGATCATACGTGCGTTAGTACTAGAACAACCTGACCGGAGACTCAATGCGAGTTGGCGAGGCGCACCGGTCTTAATATCTGAACAAGCCATGGATGCATCGGGCTTGATACGTCCCGGCAGCCGTGTTGAACATGAGTACCGAATAAGAACCGAGCTCGATGCCCAAACCTGGGAAGATAATTTTATTACTCAGTTCCCAAATACTGAGTGGGAAATTCAAACCTTTGAAGATCGCAGCGCGCGGGTTGCCGAGCGTTTGTCTCAAATTGCCTCAGGCTTACTTATTGTCGCTTTTAGTACGCTATTTATTGGCGGACTGGGTGTGTTTAACAGTATTTCGGTGTATTTACAGAGTAAGCGCGAAACGATTGCCACTCTCAAGGCCTGTGGCTTGAGAGATGGGCGTATTGGCCAAGTGTTTGTGTTGCAGATTGCTATTTTAGCGGCACTGTCTGGTTTAATTGGCGTGCTCATTGGCGGCGCAATGGCCCTTATTGGCAGCCAAATTTTGGCAAACGACCTACCGCTAGCGCTGCAAAGCACCGACCTGTTTGTTGCTGCGCTAGCGGCTTGGCTGTTTGGCATTGTGACCGCATTCACCTTTGCCCTGCCCGCCCTAGGCAGAGCACTGCAGGTTGATGTCGCGCATTTGTTCAGAGCAAATGATTTGCACGGCGATACCATTTCACCCTCATGGCGATTGGCGAGCTACTTATTTGCAGCATTACTCGCCGCACTGGTGTTACTGGCGATTCCAAACGTGCTCTTTGGTTTGGCGTTTTTAGTAACCGTCGTCATTTGTTTAGCATTTTTTGAAGGTGTTGTGCACGCCCTACGCTGGCTTTCGCGGACCATGGAGCAGCGTCCTTGGCTTGCAAGTCATGCAGCCACGCGCTTAGCGCTTGCCAATATGCATCGCCCCGGCACGCCCTTGCGTATTACACTGCTGTCGCTGGGCACTGCGCTTACCCTGCTTGTTGCCTGCACAGTGATTGTTGTTTCGCTGCTGCGTTTGGTGCAAACCACCATCCCAGAAGAATCTCCCGCATTGGTGCTATATGATGTTATTGCCGAACAAACAGAGGCGGTTAATCTCGCGGCGCAGAACTTTGACACGGTAAGCAAACTCACCCTTTCGCCTATGGTGCGCGGCAGAGTATCGGCAATTAACGACACCGCTATTCGCGATCTCGCTAGCCTAGACGTGGACTGGCAAGATATGGCACGTGACGAACATAAACTCAGCTATTTATCCGGAAATATCGACGGCATTACCATCACCGAAGGGGCAATTTGGGATGCTGCCTTAGAGCAAGAAATAAGTCAGGATGAAACCCTCGATTTCGCATTTATAATGGAGGATAGAGAAGCCAAGCAAATGGAGCTTAAGCTTGGCGATCATGTTGAATTTAGCATTGTAGGATTGCAGCGAACTGGGGTTCTTACAGGTATATACAGTCAAAAAGGCATACAAACCCGTTTTTGGTTTGAAGCGATATTTTCAGATGGCGCCCTTGATGACTTTATTAACGCCTATGTAGGCACCGCTTATATGGACGACCAACAAGCGCTCGCCCTGCAAACACAATTAGCCCGTAGCTATCCAAATATCATTACCGTGCGTACAAAGGACCTGATTGACTCAGCCTCCGACTTACTCAACAAAGGAACAAGTGGACTCAGCGTCATATCTTCTATTAGCCTGCTGGTCAGCTTAATGGTGCTTGCTAGCGTGATGGCAGCCGGTAGAAGTAAGCAGAGCTACCACGCTATTATTTTGTACTGCATTGGCGCTCGTATTTCATATATTCGCAGAGCCATAAGCATCGAATATACGCTTTTGGGAGCGGTGGTAAGTGTATTCTCTATTGCACTAGGCTTAATGATTGCCGCGCTAGTATTGCAAGTTAGGTTAAAGATTTATGAGTGGGATGTTTACTGGCTCGGCGCTGCCGTAGCACTTGTATCCTCTGTCATTGTGTTTGGCTTAGGTGCTTTGTATTTGTTTCAAAGATTAAAAATACAGCCTGCGCAGTTGCTTAAAGAAACGGGTTAACATACTAGGCAGAGACACATCGCCAAACCCTAAGGTACTATCAGCCCCAAAACTTCTTTGACCAAATCCAATCGCATAAAAATCTGCTGTTAATATAATGTCGAACGGTGCTTCAAAATCGCCGCCGTCAGCGGTTTGTATGCTCACCAAGCTAGTTGCTAACAATTCGGCCGTGCTTAAATCAATGTTGTCGTGTAATACTGGTTATCGCCGCATTTTCCTTGCAAGAGAAATAAATTGACCGGCATTTTTTGAGCATTTATGACGTCACTTGATTTAATTCAGGTAATATTGAAAAGCTATATCAATACGTCAATCATCAACAGTAGCTATGCCTAACTTCGATAAAATAAAGCTCTACGCCTTTGTAAATAGAACATTAAAAAGGCGATCACGCTGATAACTTTAGCGAAATAAAGAGCAGCACCCTTAATTAAGTCTGATTATCTTCGATTGTTAATGATTTGTTTTGATTTTATGTAAATAACTAATTACTATCTTGAAAAATAAAAGTAGCAGAATTGTTAATTTAGACTTTACAAAAAGCAAATATATAAAGATTAAGACAATCCAACAGACAAATAAGGTGCACAAAATGAACACTGTACTGATTAAAAGATCGACTCTCGCAATTGCAGTTATAACTGCGCTTTGCGGAATGAATAGCATTGCCACGGCACAGACAGCCGATAATGCGGCTGAAAATGACGACAATGCTGAAGTTATTGAAGTGACAGGTATTCGCTCAGCACTTGCTAGTGCATTAAATGAAAAGCGTAACGCAGCAAATATTAAAGAAATCATTAAAGCAGAGGATATTGGCAAACTGCCGGACAATAACTTAGCTGAAGTGCTTGAAAATATAACAGGTGTTCAAATCACCCGAACCAATGGTGTAGGTACGGGTGTGCAAATTCGGGGTACCGATGCAAATAGGGTAGAAATTAACGGAATATCAACGGTTGGGTCTGGTAGCGGACGCACTGGCATAAGCTTTGAAGACCTACCAGCGGCGCTAATAGCCTCGCTTGAAGTCACTAAAGCTCCCACTGCAAAAACCATAGAGGGCTCAGTTGGTGGAACCATCAATCTGCGTACTTTGAGAGGAAATAGTTTAAACGAACGTTTACTACAGTTTAGGGTGCAGGGAGAAAACAGCGATTTAGCTGACTCTACCACTCCACGGCTCTCAGGTACCTTCGGTGATAACTGGGAAACAGACTTTGGTAAAGTAGGCGTAGTATTGACAGGCAGTTATGCACAACAAGACGTCGCATCTGCGAATCCAAGGTTTGATCGTGACAGAGTCGTCACCCCCGATTCGGGCCGTGGCAGCGCTGAAGATTTTCCTTTCTTAAGGACGCAGTTTTTAGACCAACCGCTTAACGCGGAAAACTACGAAACTAAAAACTTTACTGCATCAATCGAGTTACAATCTTCTAATTCAATGAAGTACTATTTTGACGCGACCATTAACGATCAAGAAAGTGTCAGCAATGATTCACGAGCGTTTTTCTCAGGCACCGGTGGCAACCCGGTCATCGACAATACTATTAATACGGGTTTTGAAACAATTAATTTAGGTAGCGTCGACGGTCGTTTTGGCACCCTAAACCTTGGTGAAGTGCAAGTAGTGACCAGTGGTATTTTAGGTGTCGGTTCAGAGCTTGTTGGCGGACGCGAACGAATTGACCCCAATCTTAGAACTGGTAACAGCAACTCCTCTCGTTTAACTACGAGTAGAGTATTTGCCTTTGGTGGCGAATACAATGGCGATAAATATCAACTCATTACCGAAGTGGCATATTCAGATTCTGAAACAGAGAATCCATCGCTTAATTCATCTTTAGATTTTATTAATCCAAATGGTCCGCAAGTCGGACCCAACACCTTTAATGATAACGGTACACCCGCCATCTTTGCTATTGCCAATAATACCTTTGAGTTTGGTATCGCACAGGGCTTGCCTGAATCACCAACGACACAGCAATTACTCGATCCCAGTAACTATGCAATTGCAAGTATTGGTGAGGGTCTAAGGACTAGAGAAGCCAGCGAGGCGGCCTTTAGAGTTGACTATACATATGACGTCTCGGATCGAGGTACAATCTTCACAGACATTAACGCGGGATTTCGGTGGAGTAGCACAAAGAATACAACTGACAACTCGTCATCCAACAATAGCTTTGGAAACTGGAACCGTCCGAGAGCAAACTTGTTTTCAGACATAATTACCCCAGGTGCAAATAACTTTAATGGCGCAGATAATCGGCAGCTTTTCATCGCAGACTATTTAATCATAGACAATGCCGTGTCGTTCAATAATCCTCAATTTGTAACTGAGGTAATTAATAATGCGATACTTGCCAACAATGCATTAGCGGGTGAAGAGGTGAACTCTTTGCTTGCCATACCCACAACTCAGACCTCGTCTTTCTTTGATATAAAAGAAAAAACATCTGCTTTTTATGTTCAAGGAGATTATGAAATAGAAGTTGGCGAGATGGTAATAGGCGGAAACATTGGTGCTCGCTATGTTTCTACTGACTTGACATCAAACGGCACCGTCGAAGTGGGTGGCGTAATAACGCCAACCTCAGAACAGTCTAACTATCAGTTTTTGCTTCCTAGATTAAACATTGTCACAGAAGTCATGGAAGATTTGGTTGTGAGAGTAGGTGTTGGTAAAGATATTCGCAGACCAAACTTTGATTCTTTATCTACATCTGCCAATTTCGGTGCAAGCGCATCGGGCACGGTCAGCATTGGTAACCCCGCTTTGGAGCCGGAACAAATTTGGTCTTATGACCTCGCTATGGAATATTACTTGTCATCATCTAGCTTTGTTAGTATTGGCTTTTTCCATAAGGAAAGAACCGATCTTATCGCAACAATTAGAGATGAGCCAGCAGAGCCTATTGGACCGACAGGACAAATAGAGCGTGATGTTACGCCGCCTTGTGAAGGCGGCGGAATATTTAACCCTAACGTTCCAGCAGAAAATTATAACGTATTCTCGAGCAGAACCGACACTACTGGTATTTGTGTGGTGCGCAGCAGCCAAATTAATGCCAGCGGAACTGAAACTCAAACAGGAGTTGAACTAGCTGGGCAATTCGATTTAGCCGAGTTCGAAGATCAATTAGGCTGGGCGTCGGGATTTGGTATAATTGCGAACTACACCTATCAAGAATCAGGAGCTTCACTTGATGAATTTAGAGAAGGCACCGGCGCAATTAACCAAATACTGGGCAGAACGGATACAAATAACAGCACCGCGACATTAGCTGACGATGTTGTTACAGAGCGTATTACACTAGACAATCTGTCTGAGAACTCGTTTAACTTTACCTTATTTTACGATAAACATGATATCAATGTGCGTCTACGTTATACATGGCGTGATGCATTTACCGAAACATTAGGAGCGATGAGATTTAACATCCCGCCTGTAGTTGGCGCTCGTGGTCAGCTTAATATGAGCGCAAGCTATGCAATCAACGACACCTTTACTGTGGGGATCGAAGGCGTTAACCTGACGCAAGAAGATCGGATTAGATGGTGTTTTAACGAAGACACTTTGTTATGCGAGCAAAGCTTAACTGATCGCCGAGTTACACTGGGCGTGAGCGCTAAATTTTAAGTCCACTTGCTAAGCATAAACTTTTGTTGATAAAAAGCTTCAATAAATTATTGAAGCTTTTTTTATGAATGAGCGTGTCCTCGATAGATATCCCATTGACCCAAATGAGAGACACTATGCCTAAGCTCACATCTGCATATAAAAAATAGGCTACTTACTCTTTTAAGTGCTCAATAAAGTAATTACTCTGCATAGTATGAAGATGCAACGAGGTTCCCTCCCCTTCAACAATACCGTGCCGACGATTAGGGTAGGACATCAAATCGAACTGACGGTTATGTTTTACTAACTCATTGATGAGTCGCTCCGCGCCTTGGTAATGTACGTTGTCGTCGCCGGTGCCATGCACAAGCAACAGTTTGCCCTGCAGGTTTTTAGCATGCGTGATAGGCGATGCTTCAACGTAGTTGTCAGCAAAATCCTCAAGCAAGCCTGAATAGCGTTCTTGGTAGATGGAGTCATACAGCCGCTGGTCGGGCACGGGTGCTCTTGATACCCCCACATGGAATTGTTCTGGATAGCGGAATAATAAATTGAGCGTCATCGAACCACCGCCAGAATGGCCCCAAACCCCAACTTTATCGCAGTCGATATACTGCCATTTTTCACAAAGCGCGTGCAGTGCATCTGATTGATCACGCGCACCCAGTGGACCAATGTTGCCATATACTGACCGGCGCCAATCTCTGCCTTTTGGTGAGGGCGTGCCGCGATTATCCACTGAGCTCACGATAAAGCCTTGTTGGGTCATCATCATGTGCCACATAGTATTACGTAACCACATGTCGCGGACTATTTGCGCCGCAGGCTCACCATATACAAAGTTTATGATGGGATACTTTTTGCTTTGGTCCATGTTTGGCGGGCGCATGATATAACCGTCGAGGCTTAGGCCGTCCTGGCTATTTACACTATAAAACTCATAATCGCCCTTGGCCAGTTGGGCAATTTTTTCAACTAGCTCGGCATTGTCTTCAAGCACGTTATGCGCTTTGTGATCAGGCAGTGAAACCAGCGTGTAAACAGGCGGTTGTAAAAAACTTGAGTGAGTATGAATTGCCCACTTCGAATCTGCCGATACATCATAGCTGTTGGTGCCGCTATGCGCTTCAGGGGTGATTCGCGTCATGTCGCCGCTACCGTCTAAGTTGGTTCTGTATAAGTAACGCTGAGTTGGGTTTTCAGGTGATGCAACAAAATATAGCCAGTTATTCTCTTCATCTTTGGAGACAAACTCAGTCACATCAAATTCACCTGGCGTGAGGTCTACCATGCTTTTACCGTCGCGAGACACTTTGTAGATATGCTTCCAGCCACTGCGTTCGCTTACCCATAAAAACGCATCTGAATTGCTCAGCCAAATCGGATCTTCTAGGTATTCAATGTAGGTCTCTTCCTGCTCAACAAAGACTGTCTCGATATCACCGGTATTTACATCAGCATAAAAAATGGTATTGGTGTCTTGCTTACGATTCATCTGCTGGATCAGCACCTGATTTTGGCCTTTCACCCAGCTCATACGCGGCACGTACATATCTTTAGCGATGCCGGGCAGTTCAATCCAAGTAGTTTCTGAGTTGCTAATAGAAACAACGCCAATGCGTGCGGCTGAGTTTTCTTCGCCTACTTTTGGATAAGGGATGGCCGTAATTTTCGGATAAAGCGTATCGGTGTTGTTAATAATATAGAAGTCTTGCGCGGCGCTGGTATCAAGCTGCCAGTAAGCTATGCGCTGACTGTCTGGCCCCCATCTGAAACCATCTTGAATGCTAAACTCTTCTTCGTAAGCCCAGTCAAACAAGCCGTTTATGGTGTTCTCAGATGCATCGGTGGTAAGCGCAGTAATTTGTTTGCTTTGCAAATCTTGTACATAAATATTATTGAGATAAACGTATGCAAACTTGGTGCTGTCTGGGGAGAACTTACCGAACATCATTTGACTAGGCTGGTAGTTATCTTCGCCTAGCTTAAATAAGTCGTCCTTTTCTATATTAAGCACCCAGTATTCACCGCGGGTTTTATCTCGCCAAACGTATTTGGCATTGGTGTATATTAACAGTTGGCTTTGGTCTTTTGACCATTGGTAATCGTCTACCACTAAGGCTTTATCTGTGCCTTTCGGCGTAAGCTGAGCAAGACTAATTAAAATCGTACGCTCGAGCGTAGCTGGGTCGTAATGCACAATCTCTTCATAAATTTTGATGTCATCGCCGTTTTGGTCTTTTTCAAGCTCGGCGTCTTCAAAACCAGCGGCAGTTTCGAGTGCGGTGAACTTTGAGCCTTCTTTGTCCCAGCGAATTGCGCCCGGTCGCTCTGCTCTATATTCATAATCTTTAAATAGCGCTTCGTTTGTTAGCATAACGCCGTTTGAGTCATCAGGCATAGGTTTACTCGCATTGCTTTGCTCAGATAATTGTGTTTGGGGGGAGCATGCACTTAGCATCAGAATCAGAATTGCTGGGGCAATGGTGGCCAGCGGCTTATTAGGTAGGCGCATGTTCATACATCCTTATCGTTATTTTTATCTATCGTCTCTGATTCTTTTGTAAATGTAAATGATTTATAGCGTAGTTAAAAATAAGGCAGTTTTATGCCTAAATGCTCAGCAGCCATTAGTTACTTGTGAACTTGACCGAGGCAGATTAAACATAAGAATGCAGGTTTATTAAGTAGTGTTGGTCTATCAACGTAACTGGCGAAATTCTATACCTAAAATAGCCGAGAGCTTTTCTAAGCTGCTGGCGATATGCCCAAGCCCTACTGCACAATGATGAGAAGGCCCGCCGCGTGACCATTCGTTCATAAAATTACGTGCTCCCATTGGAAATTTATAACGACTATTGGTGTTACCGATTTGTAATATTGGACCGGCTACCGACTCACCCTCACATGCCTGCAAAAACACTTTCCCCTCACGGTTAGTCACCACGGACAATACGGTTACTGGTCCGTGCTTTACTGTCATCTGAATAGATAAGCCCTTGCCTGGTTTTCCATGATAAACAGATAAGGGAACCAGCCCCACTTCCCCTTCTGAAATAGCGAAATGCGCAGGCCCATCGTGCCCAAGGTATATCACATCGTCTGAGTAATCGGCTAAATAGAATTCTGAAAACGAACCGCCAACACCAAATAAGTCCATTATCTTCATCGCTTGCACGTTCTTTATTTCGCACTCTCCTGCAATCGGCACACCATTACCTGTAAGTAAGGTGTTTCCTGCGATAATAGAGGTAACAATATCCCCATATTCTCCAGAGCCTTCATAATAATATGCCATTGAACCAAGTTTGTGCTTTTCGATTAATTTATCCAGCGCAACAGATGTTTTCGCTGCGCGCACTAATTCACTCTCGTCGCACGCTTGGGCAACACTAAACTTGTGATGGAATTCTGTGATTTTGCTTTGAATTTCATCTTCATTAACTGCTTGTCGTAATTCATACAGTTCGCACATTTCAAGGATTTCAAAGTGGGTGCCAAAGACTGCAGACTGCTGTGTTAAGTCGCTATACACATCGAGCATACCGTTATAGTAATGCCCTAAAATCCCCACCCTATTTTGACGCATTAATACCGCTACTTCAGAGGCTTTTACCCAATCATTGATTTCATCCCAAACGTAATCTTCTTGTAAATAGCCCGATACTATATGGTAATCAATGCCGCAGCGATTGAAAACGTTGGCAAGCTCAGGCAACGAACAAGACTGGCAGTGTTCTAACCACTTTCCCGTCATTATTCCTCGATCGCCAATCGCGTTGAACTTAGCATAATCAAGTTGAGCAACGGGTTGAATATTCAACATTACAATAGGTACTTTTGCTTTTTGTACCACGGGCAAAACAGTTGAAGACAATGCATAAGTTGAAATAAACAAAAAGATAATATCAACATCTTCAGTTTTAAATAACTTCGCTGCATCTTGCGCTTTTTCTGGTGAGTCAACCATACCCGCATCAACAAGTTCAGTATCCATCTCCTTTAACCTGGCGCCGATTTGCTCATGGTAAGCCGTAAGATTGTCGAGCAAACCGTCAAACTGTGGCCAGTAAGTATCTAAGCCTATTGAAAAAAGACCTGTTTTCATTGCTATTCCTTTTTTTAAGCTCTGCATCATTACAAGCTTAAACATTTGTGAGTGATGAATACTCAATTAACTCCGGGGCTGCTAGCCAATGTATTCCCCCAACCGATTACAATCATGCTAAAAATTAATATAGCTAAACCTGATAGGTTCCAATTTCGCGTTGTATTGCTTGTACCTGACCACTCCTTTAAGGCAATACCCCAAAGTGTACTGAAGATGATGATGCTGGCCATATGCAGTGTCCAACTCGAAAATTCGTAGGCTCCCATCATGGTTGTACCCATGCCATAAAAAAAGAACTGTAAGTACCAAGTAAAACCAGCAACGGCGCAAAGGGATATATTTAAAAGCCCTACGTTTTTGCTATTGGAGGACGAATTAAAGCTTGAGGCAGTTCTATTTTTTAATACTAACCAACTGCCATTCTTGATCGCAAGGTAAGCACACCATAAAAAATTTGTAGCAAAGCCTCCGGCTAGAATAACGATAAGTACGGGTAAGTTTTGCCACAGGCTGGGGGCGCCAAGTTCTATTGCTTTATCCGCGATTGGCTTGCCAGCGGCAAAAGCGTAGGCCATAAACGAACTCATAACCCCTGAGAATAAAGCGAGGCTGACGCCTTTTGTAAAATTAAATTCACTTACGTTTGAGCGTTTATCTGAATCAGAAAGTTCATTCTGTTTATTGGTTCCGGCTTTGCCACTTAAGGCAATACCAAACATACAAATGACAACGCCTAACAGCATTACCTGTCCGGAGCTAGTGCTTGCAATTTCGAGCAACGTCCCTTCAAACAAAGGGGGAACTAAAGTGCCAATAACCGCACTTATTCCCAATGCAAGAGAATAGCCGAGCGCAATACCCAAATAACGCATGGTTAAACCAAATGTGAGTCCACCTACTCCCCAAAGTAGTCCAAAACTGAATGTCCAAAGCAAACTGCTGCTGGATGTTTGCATCAAAATGTTTGGTGTTTGCGGGAGTATCAACATGGCAACTACCCATGGCGCAAGCACCCAGCTAAATGCGCCTCCTACCATCCAATAGATTTCCCAGGGCCATAACTTGACTTTTTTATATGGAATATAGAAACTTGCCGCCGCTAAACCACCAACGGCATGAAAGAAAACGCCCATAAATGGGTTTTGTTGAATATGGAGAAAATCAAACATGCTGATCTCAATTACTCCTCATGTGACTTGCTTCTTTGCAAGATTTGCACTGGTCCAATTAAGCCTGACGATTGCAGATCATCTTCTTTTTTCCAATGTTTCCATGTGGTGAATGCAGCTCGTTGATTGGGTGAGGTGGCATCGCTTGCTTTTAACCATTGTGGAAAATCTTTAAGTTGATAGCCCTGATAACCGTTTTTAATCCACTTTGCATTCTCAGGGTACTGGCGTTCATCTCCAATCAAGCGATTTGGCCATAAATTAGTGACTTCAACGAGCACTTTATTGTTACCTGTTTTAAGAGCGTCAGTGATGTCGTAGCGATATGGCCCCCACATTTTTAAACCTAAATCCTGCCCATTAATAAATACTCTTGCAAACTGTACAACCGAACCCAAGTCGATGATGTACTCCATGGTATCGTCCGCTTTAACGCTAAATTCAGATTCGTAACGCGCGGTGCCCGAAAAGTATTGGACATTATCATTTGAGTGATCTTTTAGGTCGAGCAAGACTGGTAATATCAGCGACTGAGGTTTGTGGGCGCCTTTAATAAAATCAAGCGTCCACGGCGACTCAATGCTTTGATAATATTGGTATGGTTTTGTGTTCACAAGCGTATTGCTTGTAGGTGCTTCGGTAAATACTACGAATAGCGATTCACCCTGCTCAAGCTGCAAACCTATTGTCGTCTTGCCGTTTTTCTGGGTAAAGTTTTCAAGCAGATGACGCTCGCCCGTCATAGGTCTCCAAAGCTCAACTACTTTGGCGGATGCTCTAAACGTAGCTGAGATATCTGCTTTTTTTAAGTCTGTATTGCTGATGAAATAAAAATCGGTATTGTCTTGTTCAATAAGGTGATGACGCCACACGATTTTATTATCGGAGCCAGAGACTTGTAGATCCGGCGAGATGTTGAGTGCGGCTAATGCATCTTGAATATTTTCAAACACCTGTTGTTTAAAATCATCGCCCCAAATTTCATCTGCTAAACGTTTGACTTCCTCATCCGCAAGAGCCCCGCCTTTCAAACTTGGAGAAAACTCAGGGGGTCTGCCGGCAATTGTCGCGCCGCCTGCTAGCAGCTCCCTTATCTTTCTTAAGGTTTCGGGCTGCATACTAATGTCATCGGCAAGCGATAAAATCCGATATTTACGTCCGTTTGGATATGATAGATGTTTTTTGTCGTTTACAGCTAGCTTATTAAGTAAGCCGTGAGTACTAATAAATTCGAAGTCATAGCCTTGAGGAAGTTGAGTCTCAACAAAGTGAGTATCAAACTTAGTAGATGAATCATCGCCCAATAAATGCAAAATATCGAAAACGGGCTGGCCTTCAGACAACATACTTTGTGTGCGAGTGAGATATTGATTCCAATCATTTATTTCATGCCACCATGTTTGCGTTCTTTCAAAGTGCAATCCCCAATACCCTAATGTCATTCCGGGGGCTAGATTCGTCCAAGGTTGATGCGTAAATAAATGGTGCGTTACCTTAGTCACCCCTGCAGCAAAATCGATATCAGCAAGAGATTTGTAATACATTGGGTGGTTTAACCACCGATTCGCCTCGGGCCTTGCAGTAAACGATTCGGAACGCACGGGTTTGTCATATATTGAACCTGCAGAGGCCGTCATCTTTGCTGTCAAGTAAGCAAACTCTTGGTTTTTTCTATTTTCACTTGGCTCAATTGCGGCAAAGCTACTATTCGCGTAAAGAATGTCAGATTGACCCAAGGCATATAAGTTATCGATGAACGGTTTCATAGATTGAGCGCTAAATGTAAGCCCCATATTATTGGCTCGTTCACGCATGCCACCATAAAATTTTTCAGATATGAGATCTGCAATGGTTTTTCTCATATCCCATAAGAAACGCTCTGATTGTTTAGGGTTGTCTATTACATAGCCCAGCGTTGCGGGTAAATACTTTAGTGGAGAATAACCGCGCTTATCTTCAAAGGCATGCTCAAAACCTTGCGTCCAGTTTTGTCTTCCTACCTCCCAGCTATCGGCGTGCGTACTTACAAAGCTCTTACCAAAACTCTTACCAGCGAGGGCTTTTGCGGTGCTTAAGTAGTGTTTGAAATGAAGATCCAATGAATCAGTACTCATTTTATCAACTTCTAATCCTTCACCCCCTGCAGATGCTGGACGATTAATAGCTTCAGTTGACGACATTCCAAAACGTATAACGGTCCAATTATCGCTTGGCGGCGTCCAGTTTAGTTGCCCTGAGTCACTTAAATGCTCAGATATATCTATGACTGAATCTAAACTGATGCTGCTGTTTTTATCGTAGCTGGTCCTGAAGCTCAAACGCTCCGCGTCTTCGCTAAAAAATGGGAATGAATGGGCCGCTTTTTGACACCAATTATCAATTTTAGGTTTGTTATCAAAGCTGACTTCACGTACCTCTACCTCGACCTTTGGCATCGCGGTATATAAAAGTTGGTTATCAGTTGGTTTGAACACCACTTTTGCATGTCGAGCCGTTACCGGTTCAAATTGAAAGCAACTGATGTCATCGTATATCTGCCCGCGCTTAGAAAATGCGACTTCGCGATAATGTATATCATCGTCGGAAACCAGCAGGTAATTTCTGCCCATCATTCCATAAGCCGCAAACTTCACAAATGCGTTTTGAAAAGTGTAATCCTGATGAAAGTCAAATTTGACGAAAATCTCACCTGTTTCAGGGTCTTTTCTTGGAGATACTGCTGTATTCCAGTCACCGTCGGCTGCCGCGCGAGGATTCATTTTAGAAACAGTATATGGTTTATTGCTTTGTCCCGACACTTCAATTTCAGCGATAACAGTTTCAGCACTTGGCCCTCTAAATTCGGCTGGAGTAGGAAAGGCTAAAGTTGCAATATCCTCATAATAATTTAATGGTGAGTGTGGAGCCGGAAATTGGATACTATCTGAGGCATCAATAATATTTAGTTCACTCCATGAAAGCTCTTTCATACCTAAATCAGGAGTAATCCAAGGACCACCTGCAACAGACCAGCCTTCACTGTTATATAAATTGACCTGCAAGTCGAATTGTTCGGCAAGCCCAAAGGTGTAAGATAATAAGTTATTATATTCATCGGAAAGGAAACGAACGGGACCGGCAGGTATAGAGCCATGTTCATTAATATGCATTAATAGCACACCGCCCAAGCCAGCCTCAGACATTGACTTTAGATCTGCATGGATACCTTCTTTGGTGATATTTCCATTTATCCAATACCAGAATACCCAAGGCTTATGACTTTCTGATGGAGTAGTAAATTTTTCGACTAAATCATTGGCAAAACACGCGGATATAAATAGGTAAAAGATAAAGCTAGTTAGAATTTTTTTTAACATTTAATGGCTTGACTTGGCGTAATGTAAAAAGATTGTTACGCAAAATGATATTCAATGCAATATTTTGATTAAATGTGATTATAAAAGATTTCATATTATCAAAAATGATGGCTGAGGCAGGCAATACCTTAATTTTTAACTACAAGCATGTTAAGTCGATTTTGAGTTGAGTTGAGTTGAATTTAATTGCATTGAATCTAATTTACCTAACTCAGCAATGTAAAAAGTGGCTTGCTTTCAAATGTCGACACTCCACTAGAGCACATAAAATCATGCAGAATCTAGCGATCCTTCAATTTGTCTTGCAGTATATTTTTCGACTACCTAGCGTCCAAGCGCAAAGCAAGAGCCAATTAATTTCTTAATTACAAACTCTTAATTACAAACTCTTAATTACGAAACAAAATCGTCTCGATGCGGGTTGAAGGTATCTAGCAAGCGACTATCATCTTCCAAAGCAACTACGCCATGTGGTGTGCCTTTACCTGCTAAAAATGCGTCGCCGGCCTTAATAACACGCTTTTCACCGGCAAGATTGACTTCAAAAGCACCCTGTAAACAAATAGCAATTTGATCGTGAATGTCGTGGCTATGCACAGTGCCTACAGCGCCTTTCTCAAAGCTAACGCAAACCGCCATTAGGCCATCGGTAAATGGCAGTATTTTGCGCTTTATTCCAGCTTCAACAGATTCCCATTCTGCTTCATCATTGATAAAAAATTTTGCTTGATTCATTTTCGCTTGCGTCCTGAAAAGTTAATATTTGGAAAAGCAGGATGCAACAGAGATAAAACATAATGTCTTAGGTCTGCCACGCCCGCCTTTAAGTTTTGAATAATGTAAAAATAGATAATGCGCTAGCGGCTCTGAACTAATTCAAGCATTTGAACACCGGCCAACAAAAACGCACCGGCACCATACAGTTGGGTATCATTAGCTGAGACTGCATCGGGCGCATATCCAATTTGTTGAACATAGCCCAGCATTCCATCATCTTGCTGCGATCTCAGTAATGCATTCCAACCTTTGTTTATTACAGGCATAAATTCGTCTTTTTCAAGCAGTCCATTATTTATACCCCATGCTAACCCTGCAACAAAGAATGCCGTTCCGCTACTCTCATCTGCAGTATAGATTTCTCCCGCTGCTAGCGAAACAGGCCAATAACCGTCGTCTGCTTGTTTGTCCGCAAGGCTTTTAGCCATTTTGGTATACACGTCTGCATAATAAGCATACCTAGAGTCGTCGGTATCTAATGTATCCATTATTTTAGTTATACCGGCAAACACCCAACCATTTCCTCGGCTCCAGTAGATTTTTTCACCGTTATCTTCTCTACGATCAAAAAATCGACTGTCGCGCATGTAAAGATGGTCTTTTGGATCAAATAAGTAGTCGGTTACTGCTTTAAACTCTCCATGAGCATAACTTGCATACTTATCATCCCCCGTAATTCGACTCAGATGAAACCAAACAGGCGGCGACATAAATAATGCATCAGACCAGCACCACCTTTTTTGACAGTCATGCTCATAGTCTTGGTCTCGATATTTGCCTACTGGGCCAAAATCAAGTGATGAGGTAGGTTTGTTTGCCAAGATATTTTCAAAAACGTCGAGCATAGGCTGAATTTGTTCTGGCTTTTGATCTTGGTCATATATGTGCAAATAATATTGCGCAATCACATGGTCATCAGCGTGATAGTCGCGCGGCCCAAGCAACCAGCCTTGCTGATCACCGTGAGCACGAAGATAGTCAAAGTACCCTTGATTATCGGTTGCGGTTGCC
The DNA here is from genome assembly GCF_041380235.1 of Glaciecola sp. SC05. Taxonomy (NCBI): domain Bacteria; kingdom Pseudomonadati; phylum Pseudomonadota; class Gammaproteobacteria; order Alteromonadales; family Alteromonadaceae; genus Glaciecola; species Glaciecola sp. SC05. Next base: position 128,410 of record NZ_JBGIYY010000005.1, on the reverse strand, counting down.
CATCTAGACAAACCCAAAAAGAACGTGCCTTGGACCCATCCTCTCGGCTCATTGGTGCGATGCACCAATGATGGTACGTATGACTCAAAATCACTCATATGCGCTAACTGCCACTGAGCAACTGCGTTAGTTGCCGATAAAATAGTCGCTTCACTTAATGCACTATTAGCTTTAGCCTCAGCCGTTTGCGTATCTTCGAAAGCATCCAATTCAGTCGCCTTAATTCGCCCTGAATCAATTGATTGAGCATCTCGCTCGCCGCACGCCATTGTTAGCAGTGCACATACAAAAACTATCGAAAACTGATTTAGTTTCATCGTTGTCTCTATCTTAAGTCATATTCAAAACATCTGATATTAAACCATATTTTAAAAGATTAAATCAAAATACGTCATTTATTTTCTATCGTCATACAGTATCAGTTGATGAAATACCTGAGCAAGAACTACAGGCATTTAGCATAATTTTTGGCAACAGGTAGACAAAAATTTTGTGTAAAGCTCTTTTAAACGGCGTTCAAAAATCCTACTGCAAAATACTCCCTAACCAATTTTGACGATTAATGAACCTTAATGACTAAATTTGATTTAATGTAAACAAATAGTTATTCTTTTGTGAAATAATAATTACAACACGAACTATTTTACAAACAAAAGACACACAAGGTGAACAAACATGAACCAGACACTAATTAAAAAATCTACTCTGGCAATTGCGATCATGAGCGCTCTGTGCGGGGCAAGCAATGTTGCGATGGCGCAATCAGCCGACGACTCAGCTAATTCTGACGAAAGCGCTGAAGTTATTGAAGTGACCGGCATTCGCTCTGCTCTCGCCAGCGCGCTCAATGAAAAACGCAATGCCGCAAATATTAAAGAAATTATAAAAGCGGAAGATATTGGTAAACTACCCGACAATAACTTAGCGGAAGTATTAGAAAACATTACGGGCGTGCAAATCAACCGAACAAATGGTGTAGGTACTGGTGTGCAGATCCGCGGCACCGGCGCAAACCGAGTTGAGATTAATGGTATCTCGACAGTCGGTTCAGGTAGTGGAAGGACGGGGATAAGCTTTGAGGATTTACCGGCTGCACTAATCGCTTCACTTGAAGTGACTAAGGCTCCAACGGCTAAAACCGTAGAGGGCTCAGTCGGCGGTACGATTAACCTGCGCACTCTTCGCGGCAACAGCTTGAAAGAACGCTTGTTGCAATTTAGAGCGCAGGGCGAAAACAGTGATCTTGCTGACTCAACAACGCCAAGATTTTCGGCGACATTCGGGGACAATTGGGAAACTGACTTTGGCAAGATAGGCGTAGTGCTTACCGGCAGTTATGCTGAACAAGACGTTGCGTCAGCTAATCCTAGGTTCGATCGTGATAGAATTGTGACTCCAGACTCTGGTCGCGGCAGCGCTGAGGACTTTCCTTTTTTAAGGACTCAATTTCTTGACCAGCCTCTTAATGCAGAGAACTACGAAACTACCAATTTAACTGCATCGTTTGAATTGCAGTCATCACAATCTATGAAGTATTACTTTGATGCCACAATTAATGATCAAGAGCGTGTTGGTACAAGTTCTCGTGCATTCTTTTCAGGTACAGGAGGTAATCCTGTTATCGATAACACAACCAATACAGGTTTTGAAACCATTAATTTAGGCAGCGTAGATGGTCGATTTGGAACACTAAACCTTGGTGAAGTCCAAGTGGTTACCAGCGGTATTTTGGGTGTGGGTTCTGAATTAGTAGGTGGCCGAGACCGGATTGATCCTAATCTTAGAACGAGCAACAGTAATTCGTCTCGCTTAACCACTAGTCGCGTATTCGCCTTCGGCGGCGAATATAGCGGCGATAAGTATGAGCTAGTTGCTGAAATAGCGTATTCAGATTCTGAAACCGATAATCCTGCGTTAAATTCATCTTTAGATTTCATTAATCCAAATGGCCCGCAAGTAGGCCCAAATACCTTTAACGATAACGGTACCCCAGCTATTTTTGCAATTGCTAATAATACTTTCGAATTTGGTATTGCACCCGGTCTACCAGAAACACCTACTGCTCAACAATTGTTAGATCCAAGTAACTATGCGTTAAGAAGCATAGGCGAAGGTTTAAGAACTAGAGAGGCCAGTGAGGCAGCTTTCAGAGTAGACTATACCTATGACATTTCTGATAAGGGTACTATTTTTACCGACATTAATGCAGGCTTTCGCTGGAACAGCACGACTAATACTACCGATAATTCGTCTTCAAATAATAGCTTCGGTAACTGGGATCGACCCAGAGCAAGCTTATTTTCAGATATAGTAACGCCAGGAGCGAATAACTTTAATGGCGCGGATAATCGGGAACTTTTCATCGCTGATTATCTGATTATCGATAATGCAGTCTCGTTTAATGACCCAGAATTTGTGACCGAGACGATTAATAATGCAATTATTGCTAACAATGCATTAGCTGGTTCGGATGTGAATTCACTTCTTTCTGTACCAACTACTCAAATTTCTTCATTCTTTGACATTAAAGAAAAAACCTCTGCTTTCTATGTTCAGGGGGATTATGAAATCGAAGTGGGCGAGATAATAATCGGCGGTAACATCGGTGCACGCTATGTTTCTACTGACCTGACTTCAAACGGCACGGTTGAAGTAGGCGGTGTCATCACGCCAACTTCTGAGCAATCTAACTATCAGTTTTTACTGCCCAGACTTAACATTGCCGCAGAAGTTATGGATGATCTAATTGTAAGAGTAGGCGTTGGTAAAGACATTCGCAGACCCGACTTTGACTCTTTATCTACTTCAGCAAACTTCGGTGCGAGTGCCTCCGGTACCGTCAGCATAGGTAATCCATCATTAGAACCTGAGCAAATTTGGTCTTACGATCTTGCCATGGAATATTATTTTTCACCCTCAAGTTTCGTAAGTATCGGTCTATTCCATAAAGAAAGGACCGATCTGATTACAACGATACAGGATGAGCCAGATGAACCCATCGGTCCAACTGGCCAAATCGAGCGAGATGTAACCGCTCCTTGTGAGGGCGGCGGTATTTTTAACCCTAATGTCCCGGCGGAAAACTACAATGTATTCTCAAGCCGAACCGACACTACCGGTATTTGTGTAGCTAGAAGCAGTCAAATAAATGCCGGCGGCACCGAAACCCAAAGTGGTGTCGAACTGGCGGCGCAGTATGATCTAGCTGCTTTTGAAGATTCCTTAGGCTGGGCATCAGGGTTTGGAGTGATTGCAAACTATACATATCAAGAATCGGGTGCCGCACTCGACGAGTTTAGAGAAGCCTCGGCACCTATCAATCAACTGTTGGGACGAACAGATACTAATAACAGTACACCAAGCTTGGCAGATGACGTGGTTACTGAACGTATTACCCTCGATAATCTATCGGAAAACTCGTTTAACTTTACTCTGTTTTACGATAAGCATGATATCAACGTACGTGTACGCTATACATGGCGCGATGCATTTACAGAAACTCTAAATCGTATGAGATTTAACATTCCACCAGTTGTTGGTGCGCGTGGACAGCTCAACATGAGTGCTAGCTACGCGGTAAACGAGACCTTTACGGTAGGGATTGAAGGGGTAAACCTCACGCAAGAAGATCGCACAAGATGGTGTTTCAATGAGGATACCTTATTGTGTGAACAAAGCTTAACCGATCGCCGCATTACGCTTGGCGTTACTGGTAAATTTTAGGCAATAGAAGGCGAAATAATACTTCGCTAAAAAACTCCAACTTAAGGTTGGAGTTTTTTTTGAGAAAAAGGTTTTCCGGTTTATCCTTCTCCAAGAAACAAGAATATATGAGGAATTGTCATGAAGCGTTTTTCGCAGCTACTTAACGTTGAGGCGTTTAAAAACAGTGTACAAGCAGTCTGTCTGTTTACTGCTTTGGCGTTTATTAGTGCATGTCATAGCGGTAAATCACTCGACACAAACGATCTAAACGCTAACAACCGTCAGAGCCTGCCAAGCAAGGAATCATCTGCACATAGCAATCTGGTATTTGCGCAAAATTTTGAACAGTTGAGTCTTGGAGCAGTTAACGATAAGCAGCTAAAGGCGCTAATGCCGAGTGTAGAATGGAGCAACTTAAATCATCATGTTGAAATATCAAAAGATCCCATTCAAGGGCAGGTCTTGAGAGTACGCTATCCAAAGGATGGTGTTGGCCCGCGAAATTCTGGTGGCCAATTTAACTATCGAGTTCCTCCTAAAAATGAGTATACACTTAGCTATAAACTGTTTTTTGAAGAAGGTTTTGAGTTTGTTCTCGGCGGCAAGCTGCCCGGACTCACCAGCGGTGGAGAAACCTATACCGGCGGTGTTCATCCAACTGAAGGCCAAGGCTGGAGCGCACGCTATATGTGGCGAAAAGAAGGCAAAGCAATGGTATATCTCTATTATGTAGAGAACAAAGGCCCTTGGGGAGAAAACTTGGTCCTCAAAGATATAAAGTTTCAAAGCGGGCAATGGTATGAAATAACTCAAAGGATTAAACTCAACGACCCGGACAGCAGTAATGCCGAACTTCAAGTCTGGATAAACGGCAAGCCAGTTTTAGACAAGCGTAACTTTCGTTTAAGAATTGGCGAGCAAGGTAAAATCAACTCACTATACTTTTCGACTTTTTTTGGCGGCAGTAAAGCAGAGTGGGCGCCTAGCAAGGATGTTTATATTCGTTTTGACGATTTTAAACTGCTTTAAATCATGGTGTAGCTAAACTTAGTTATTGTTGCTGAAACCAAATAAAGTCATCTCGCGAACGAATTTTTTGGGCAAGGTACAAACCTAGCTCTTTTAGGTTCCGATTATCGTGTTGATATTTGGGCAGTAATAGTCTTAATTCACTTATCGCACGCTCTGGCTCCCCTAAACCATCAATCGCTAACACGTAAGTGTAAGCAAGCACAGCATTTTGAGGATCAAGTTCAATGCTTCTTGCAAACAAATCCAAGGCTTGTGATAAGTGCTTTTGACGCACTTTATGTAAGCCATAAGAATAGGTGATATCGGCTGATTCAGGAATATTTTGCATACCCCGCTCCAATACTTGCGCAACCACCTCTTCTCTAGACTGAGCACGATATAAGTCTGCCAAGTTAACATATGCCGAGGCGAAAAATGGATCATGCTCAGTGGAACCTAGCAAAAGCCGCTCAGCCTTTTCCTCTTCGCCTTCTTGTAGCCATATATTGGAGAGATTCACCCTACCCTCTCCGCGCCACGCAGAGTTGTCTGAGGCTTCAATTAGCTCATCAAAAGCCATTTTGAAAAGCAATGTGTTTTTACTCGCAATATCGAGAGAAATGAGATGTTTAGCCGCTTCGGTTCGAACTGCCTTTTTACTGTCTTGCAGCAATGGCGATAATAAAGCTACCCGCTCGGCTTCAGGCACCATGTTACCGACTCTAGCTGCTGCCAATCTAATTAAGTCATCTGAATCAGACACGAGCGCTTTTAAGTTGCTTGCAAGTAACTGACCGGCGCTCTGACTGAGCATTTCTATTGCGCTTGCCCTTGTGATAGCGTTAATACTATTGTCATAGGCAATCAGCAAGTGGTCTTGTAAGCTGATTCGTTGGCCATGACGCAACTTAAGTAAATTATTGAGATTATTGCTAAGGCTATCAGGTTTGCCATTCCAAGCCTCTAAGGCTTGAGCCGCCCACTGATTGGATTGATCGCTATGGCAAGCAACACAAGCATTAGGAGTATCAAATTTGTCGGAGAGATCCGGCCGCGGTATTTTAAAACTGTGGTCTCTGCGGGCATCCACTCCCATATAAATTTCGTCGGGCATGTGGCAATTTACGCATTTCGCTCCTTCAGTGTTTGCCGGATGACGATGATGCTGGGGAGTGTCAAAGGTATCGGCTACATGGCACTGTAGGCATAAGCCGTTGCCTTCAACCTTCAGCTTCATGGTATGTGGGTCGTGACAATCCAAGCAGTTTACGCCTTCTCGATACATTTTACTTTGCAAAAATGAACCATAAACATAGACCTCTTCTTTAATCTGGCCATCAGCATAATACGCAGGTGGAGTAATAAATTGGGGAGTGAAATTATCTAAAAATGCCGTATTGGCTTTAAAACCATCGGTTAATGGTGCTCTAAGTGAATGACATGCGTAACAATTGTCCATAAACGCATTATCGCGCTCTGGCCCTTGCCATGAGACTGTTTCGTTACCGCTTTCTAAATACCAATAGCCTTCTTCTTTTTGCTTCGTGTAAGCCTTATGCAGGCTGCTATCAATTTGCATGTTGCTTGAGCTTTGTCCTTTGACGGGATGTTGCTTCCCCCAAACTTTAGGATCTATACCATGACATGAAACACAGCCAACATTGATGCCACTGAAACGGGTGTCAAAGGTGTTAGCAATTGGCTCATAATTACGCTCAAGTTCATCTGAATGGCAATCGGCGCACATTCCATTCCAATTTTGTAAGGGTTGACGCCAATGCAGGCGATCTTGCTTGCTCACTTCATGGGTATACAAATGATACCAACGTTGACCTCCCTCTAACTTGCTTCGAGCGTCCCAAGCAAAAGGCAAAACTTGCAGTCGTCCACCATCAGTCTCTACTAAGTACTGTTGGAGAGGGTCATAACCGAAGGTGTATTTAACCGTAAAGGTTTGACCTTTATCATCTTTGCTGTCTTTGATAGTCGCCTTGTACTGATGGCCATCTTCAAAAAAGAATGCCTCCTGTGCAAAGTGCTTTGCGCTTTGATTGTTAAAGTTGCCTAACACCGTATCTTTGCTCGGCAAATTCATAGCTTTCGCATGATCCGACTTCTGCCAATGCTGAGTTTCCGATTGATGGCAAGCTACGCAATCTTGGCTAGTATAGGCGCTATATCCGACCGCTGGAGTTGGTTCAGAAATAGAATCTTGATAGGTTTCAGCCTGGTTGGACGCTAGTGCCTCTGCTCCTTGTACTGACGATGCAGCTATAAGTAGGATACCGAAAAGGCAAGCCTCTAACAGCATGCGGACTCGCGCCATGCAACGACGGTAGAAACTTCTAATCTGGTCGCTGCGGCTAACGCAATATCTATAGCAATACCAGATTTTTATAAAGCTTGAAAACAAACGCTCGCGTTCCTTTTATATTTGATAAAGACGGCATTCCTGATTGAAGCTGGAAATGGTAACGACAGAATGCGGTTTCTTGCTTGGTTTGCCACCAGTAAACAGACCACAAGTTGTGCCCTGTTTACCAAGCTCTTAATACAACCCAAAGAACTTAGGTAAAAATTCACTGATGCTCGGCACATATGTCACCAGCATTAACACAATAAACATCGCAAGATATAATGGCATTAACGGTTTGATAATTTTCCCGATGGTAGTTTTTGCCACCGCGCAACTTACAAACAGCACTGATCCAACTGGAGGAGAACACAAGCCAATGGATAAATTAAGCACTATCATGATACCAAAATGCAGTGGCGACATTCCAAGCTCAACTGCAACCGGCAAAAAGATTGGCGTGAAAATTAATACCGCAGGCGTCATATCCATAAATGCACCTACAACAAGCAAGGTGATATTAATAATCAGCAAAATAAGAATAGGATTATCACTTAAAAACAACAAAAACTCGGTAATGGCCTGAGGTATGTTTTCATATGATAAAATCCACGACATGGCCGATGATGCGCCAATAAGTAGCATCACGATAGCGGTAGTCTCACCTGCTTTTAACAATATATCAGGTAGTTGCTTAACACTCACTTCACGATAAATAACAACCGCTAGCAGTAACGAATAAATCACCGCAACCGCTCCCGCTTCAGTGGGAGTAAACACACCGCCAATAATCCCGCCAATAATGATAAAGATCAAAAATAAACTAGGCAACGCGGCTAGGACTTTGCTCAGCACAACTTTTACCGGCAGGCGAGCCTCGGTGGGATAACCTTTAAGCTTTGCGTAACCTGCACATACAATCATCAGCGAAAGTGCCACTAAAATACCCGGTAAATACCCTGCAACAAACAGTGCTGCAATCGACACGCCGCCGCTTGCAATAGCATAAATAATGAGGATGTTACTAGGAGGAATGAGCATACCTGTGGTTGAAGCAGCCCCAGTGACCGCAGCGCTGAAGTTACGGTCGTAGCCCTTTTTTTCCATTTCGGGGATCATAAAACTCCCGATTGCGCTGGTAGCGGCAACCGCAGAGCCCGATATAGAACCAAACAGCGTACAAGATAAAACGTTAACCAATGCTAAACCGCCTGGTAGCATACCAATTAATGCCATGGCACATTCAATAAGACGACGAGCAATACCGCCCTGCCCCATGATTAAGCCCGATAGTATAAAAAACGGAATGGCCAGTAATGCAAAGGTATTGATGCCACCGGCTAAACGCTGGGCAATGGTGGTGGCGGCTGGAATGGCATCGATGCTGAACAACATAGTGACTAGCGTAGCAATGCCTATGCTGAACGAAATAGGCACATTTATTAATAACAGCACACAAAAAACAACTAATAAGATAATACCTGCAAACTCCATACTTAAACTCCTTCTTTGCTGCGGCTTAGCATTGGCACTAGCTCACTTAGTTTAACGACTGAAAAAAATACGATTAAGCCCCCCGAAATCGGAATAGCAAGGTAGACATAAGCCATTTTAATTTGCATTGCAGCCGAGATTTGTACCGGCTCTAAGGTCAGCGATACCAGAGATATACCGCCCAGCACCATTACCACTATCGCAAAACCCATTATTAGTAGATGAGCAAGTATTGCTACCAAGGTGTGTGGTATGGCACTGAGTTTATTTGTAACAATATCGAGCCCCAGGTGAGCGTTGCTGTAATAGCCATAAGCTCCCCCAAATAAGCCGATCCAAATCAGCAAAAATCTCGCCAACTCTTCGGTAATAGAGCTAGAGGAGCCCAATACAAAGCGTGAAAACACCTGAATACTAACCACCACTACAATACCTGCGAGCAACGCAATAATCAGTTGCTTAAGCACGGCAACTACCATGTTTTGAAGACTTCCCATGCTATTGCTCCTCTTTTACGTTTCTGATTCGTTCAATGTAATCGCCAATGGCGGTACCTTTATACCCCTCATATAGCGGAGCAAGCGCATCTACGAAAGGTTGTTTGTCAGGGTATATCACTTCAACTCCTGCCGCTTTAACTTCACGTAACGAGCGTTCTTCTAGTTCTTTCCAGAGCTTTTTTTGGAGCTCAATAGAATCGTCTACCGCCATTTGCAACCATGTTTGCTGCTGCTCAGTCAAGTTGTCAAAGATATGCTTACTGGCAACAATTACATCAGGCACCGCGGTGTGTTCATCTAACACATAATACTTGGATATTTCGTAATGACGGGATAAAAAGAATGACGGCGGATTGTTTTCTGCGCCATCAACAACGCCTTGCTGAAGCGCAGCATATAGCTCTCCGAAAGAGATAGGAGTAGCTGTTCCGCCCATGGTGTTGACCATGGCTACGGCACTTGGACTCTGCATTACACGAATTTTCATACCCGGTAAATCGGCTGGTGACTCAACTTTTTTGTCAGTGGTGTAAAAGCTTCGGCTTCCCGCATCATAGTAGCCTAGACCGGTTAAATGTGCTTTTTGGGTATAGCTCAAAATTTCCCTACCAATTTCACTTTCAAGCACTTGCCAGCGATGAGCATTGTCGCGAAATAAATATGGAACGCCATACACTTTCATCTCAGGGACAAAACCCTCTATCGCAGCTGCTGACACTTTCGTCATCGCCAAGCTGCCTATCTGCAGCAGTTCAAGCATTTCACGCTCGCTGCCTAATTGAGCATTCGGATAAAGTTTAATTTGCATCGTGTTGTTAGAGTAAAGCGCAAGTTGGTCACCCATGTGGTCCATCGCTTTGTGCACACTATGTTCCATATCTAACGAATGTCCTATGCGCAATATCACCGTGTCGTCTTGCTTTACGCAAGCAGACAACACCACCACGCAGCATAAAACCAAGTATTTAAATTTTGTCATTTACTTCTCCAACATTTACACGCCGTCATAAGAATATATCTAGTAAGCATTATTTCACGCAACCTTATTTATGTTTTACTTCATGTAGCAGCAACACCGTTGGATCAGGAATAAACACATGTGCTCTATCTCTATTGCCAGGCTGACCATACCATGAAAGGTAGTATCGGATGTCATTCGGGCCTGTATCTCCGACCCCATTGAATACCCTTAGCTCGAGAGGAAGCTCGGTAGAGTCAAATATATTGCGATTTGCTTGCTGAGCAATACTGTCTATTTGTGCTGGATAAAGCTCGGCATTTTCCGTACGTACCGTCTGCAAAGTCTCTGCATCAAGCACAAAACGAATGATCTTATCGTCGCGGCGTACCACCACGCCAATGTGGTTTTCATTTAATATGGCGGGTGCAAAAGGCTCTATGGGGAATCTACCAAGCGAGCCTCCACCACCGAAATCCCATCTAAACCCGGTCCAATCGCTTACTTTAACGATATTCCATATTTTACCTTCCTTGCGTGCAACATACATTTGCGTGTAACCATTTTCATCATATTTATGGTAGGAAATCACCTGACGCTGTTGTTGGTCAAAGCCCAATTTAACGTTATTGTTTATCATCCCGCCTAGGGGCGGCACCGGGTCGACAACTTCAGTGTGTTTGAGGGTCAATGGCAGCGCAATAGGCCTGCCATTTGAATCTTCCCAACTTACTAAGTCAGGACTGCGCGCATAAGATAAACTATGATTGGTTGAGGCATCGGGAGTATCGCGCCACACCCAAATTAAGTGGAAATTACCATCAGGACCTAATATTGGACCTTCAAAATAACCGCTCATTTTGCCTTCACCATCTAAAAATTGGTCAGTATGTAATCGCGACCATGACTGAGTATCAACGTCATATATATTATAAATTTCATTGCCATTCCCACTGCCACCATCGCGATATTTAATCAGCAGCTCATTATTTTTGTTTAGCATAAAAATAGGGTAGGTAACGCGGCGCTCAATTGCTTGTTCAACCATAATCTCTATGCGTTTAAGAGAGCGCACGTTATAGGGTTCACTCATTCTAAAATATTCAATTGGATCACCATGCATGTTACCCGTTACGTGCAGATAACCCGCACTATCTAACTCCATCGTGACATAATTATGGCTATCCCAACCTAAGTAACTATCGACTTTGTAGTAACGCCAAGGTTTGCCAATCAAACGATGAGCAATAGTCATTTGCCGGTTGGCGTCGAAATATGCAACAAACTGATGCTTGCCTCGAGTCAACAAAAAAGGCTTAATGCGATGTCCAGACCATGCATTATCGATTGCCATAGATTCGACCATGAACTGTTCATCGCTATTCGCATTTGCTTTTTTGATGTTCAGCGAGCCGGCGGCTAACAAACAAAACATGGCAAATAAAAAAGCAACGTATAATCTGGTCGATGCCTTGCTTTTATGATTTTTAACTCGCACACCCATGTTCGCTGCTCCTCTATAAGCCAATTTTTGCTTGTTCACTCAAGTTTTTAAAATATGGATTACCTTCATAATTTGATACCACCGACCACTTTGCTGGGTCAGTTGGTACGTGCTTAATTAAGGCTTTTTTAATTTCTGCGTAATTTGGATCGTCTGCTAAATTATGCCATTCGTCTCTGTCTTGTTGATGATCGTATAGCTCTTCGCTGCCGTCCTCATAGCGAATATAGCGATATCGCTCGGTTTTTACCGCATGATTGTTTGGACCATAGGTAGTCAGTGCAACATGCTCCCATTCTTGAATGGGGTTGGTTAATAAAGGCGAGATATCATTGCCTTGGTTGGCAGGATTTTCTGGTAAGCCAGCCATTTTAACAAGCGTTGGATATAAGTCTAACAAGCTAACTGGCTTGTTTGTTACTTGCTTACCGGAGGTGGTTCGTTGATTCTTTGGTGGTTTGATAATTAATGGTGTACGTGTAGCGCGCTCCCAAAGTGTCATTTTGGCAAATTTACTTTTTTCGCCCAATGAGTAGCCATGGTCACCCCACAGCACAACGGCGGTGTCATCTGCGTATTCACTTTTGTCTAGTGCGTCAAGCACAATACCCACACATGAGTCGACAAAAGATACGCTGGCTAAATAGGCTTGAACCATGCCTTTCCATTCGTCATTTTCAATCGCCCATTCGGTGGTGGGCATCATCGGATGTTTCGAAATGGCTTTTGCAATATCGGGCACATCGTCTAAATCCTTCTGTAAAAAAGGCGGAAGGACGATCTCTTCTATTGGATGCATATCAAACCATTTTTCAGGCACATGCCATGGTACATGAGGTCTTAAAAAGCCACCCGCCATAAAAAATGGCTTGTCATGTTTGACACTTAGTTGTTGTGCTAACCACTGCGCTGAGTCGTAGTCAGGCATTTGGTCGTCTCTCTCAGGAAACGCGCCCCAATCAGTATTAGTGCGCTTATCATGCCACTTCATTCTTGTTTCGGGATAAGGCCCAAATCGCTCCACTCGGCCGCCAAAATTATCGAAGCTACCGTCAGCCACGTTTTGGTGAAAAACTTTACCAACGGCCGCAGTGTAATAGCCGTGGTTTCTGAAATATTCACTGATAAATATCGATTGCGCCGCTTTGTCATTTGCAGCTTTAATATCGTTATCTCTTACGTGCCCATAAATTCCGGTGGTAGCAGGAGAAAGTCCAGTCATTACACTGGCTCGAGATGGGCCGCATAAGGGCGCCGGTGCATGTGCATTAGCAAACACGGTGCCCTGTTCCGCAAGCCGGTCAATATTAGGGGTTTTGGTATTCGGATGGCCGCCTAAAGGGCCCACCCAGTCATTTAGGTCGTCAACAATCAGCATCAAAATGTTTGGATATTCTTTTTGGACGCGAGATAACCATTTTAAATCGCATGCAGAAAGGGTAAGCACAGCGCCTAAACCGCCTAAGACAAAATGTCGTCTCTCCATCTGAGAAGCCCCATACTATATTAATTTGTGTTGAATTGTTGTGTAAATGCTTAACAAATCGCTTACACTAAGTTTGCATTAGCAGTCATCATAGTGCAATATCAATCAATTGTGTACAATATAAAAATAAAATTTAGGGGGCGTTTAATGGGACAAACAAAACGAACGCTTTATCACGTAAAAAATGTATTACTCGTAAAAGTGTGTTCTTTCAGTATTGTCGGATTTGCTTTTTTAATCATTGGGGCATGCACCGATCTCAATGGCTTAGCAAGTCTATCAATTGAAGCAAATAGCGCCACACATAGAATATCCAATACTGATGATGTTTTTCGTCAAATAAGACTGTTTGCTAATGGCCCTAGGTCGCAAACAAATCCTTCAACACAAGACAAAGCGCAATCGTCAAGCAGCTCTGTTACCAGCAATGCACCGCTTGGAACATTGTCAGCCACCTTTACAATTGATGAACTTCAGGCGTCGAAATCAGCGTCTACAATAGGTAACGTAAATATTTTTAAAATGAATCTTTAGATAAGGGCATTGAATGAAAAAAAATCAGCATATATCAGTCAAAGCATTGCTATTTCTGGCAGTTTCAAGTGTTTTGTTTGCCGGTTGTAGCGATAACAAGGTCGAAAGCACATCTTTGCTAGCAAATGAGGTTTTGTCGTCAGAAGCAGAACCAAAGGTTATGGCATATGGTCGTTTTGTGCCTGAACGCGCCGACGACTTTGCATGGGAAAATGATAAAGTTGCGTTTCGGGTATATGGACCAGCGGCCCCTCTTAAAGGCCACTCAAGCGGAGTTGATGCATGGTTTAAGAAGGTTGATTATTCCATTATTGATAAATGGTACAAAGGCCACTTAAACGGAATTTCGTATCATGAAGACCACGGCGAAGGTTATGACCCATACCATACCGGTATAAGCCGCGGCGTTGGGGCTACCGCTATATGGGTAGATAATACTGCATATGCGGCACATAGCTTTAAAACTTATAAAGTAAACGAAAGCGGTGGCGACAAGGTTTCATTTACCTTGCAGTATGAATGGTATACCCCATTGGGCATTGTCAAAGAAATGAAGACTATTTCTATGCCTCTTGGCACACAATTATTTACGGTAGATTCAGTATTTACTTTAGATGGCGAGCCTGCTGTATTACCCATTGCCATTGGCGTAGCGACTCATGATGAAAAGGCGCAAGTATTCTTCAATGAAGAAACTGGGCGAATTTCTACTTGGGAAGTGATTCATAACTACGGTGTAGGCACAGGCGCATTGCTTGATCCAAATCGTGTAGAAGGCATTCAACACATTCCAAGTGATGTCAAAGATGAAAGTCATATTTGGATGTTCACTTCGACCGATGAGCAAGGAAGACTCTCTTATCAGGCAGGTTTTGCTTGGGAAGGTGCCGGCGAACTTACGACCAACGAGCAATGGCAACGCTATTTGGACACGCTCTGACCAAGAGCGCTATACCCAATCATTAACACAGAGTGACCATAATGGAAAAAACTGCATTTGTTATGACTTTATTACCGGGCTTTGAGGCCGAATATAAAAAGCGTCACGACGAAATTTGGCCAGAACTCGTCACTGCATTAAAGGATGCAGGAGTATCAGACTATTCAATATTTTTTGAAAGTGCTTCGAATAAGCTATTTGCGGTGCTTAAACGCTCAGACAACCATCAAATGGAACAACTACCACTTCAGCCGATTGTGCAAAAATGGTGGGCATTTATGGCTGACATTATGGAAACTCACTCTGATAACTCCCCTATTAGCACCCCAATTCAACTCTTATTTCACATGGACTAAGCGACACATAACATGAAAAAATTCATTTTACCGATGCTCATTGTTTTTGTGCAATTAAGCAGCATCAATACGGCTTATGCCAGCAACCCAGCCACTCAACCTTCGTCAATCATCGTATTAGATGCAACCGAGGATTTTGACCAGTTAGATGCGGGCAATGCGCCGTATTACATTGATAAGGGCAATGACGCATTAGGCATAGATGCTAGAAGACTTGAGTATCGCGGTCTTTTTGCACGCGCTGAAACACGCTTCAATGGGCCAAGTGGTCGATATGACCTTACAATTACGCCCATGACCGAAGAGGACGGCGAACCACTTTATCGTCTGTTGCTAAACGGCACTGTTGTCGGCACATATCGCAGCTCATATATTGGCAAAGGTAACCACCGCGATCTCACTGCAGAAACGCACACATGGCATGGCATCACAGTATCAACCGACGATGTTATTGGCATCGAATCGAACGCACATACTAACGGAGAAATTCCTGAAAACGACGGCACCGCTTGGGCGCGAGGCAGATGGCAGTCGTTATCGTTGGCACCGTCAAAAGGCTCAGCAACACCTCCTAGTAGTTTTAGTAAACATAAAGATTTATTGATTTCTCAATTTGATTTTCAACCAGATGCTGATGATGTGCACGCCGTTGCAGGCTTAGGATCAATGCTGATGCACCCAGATATGAAGGGAGTAAATCGAATGGCGGTAAAAGGCACAACTGGGCGTCAAGGTGGAGATTACATCGACGCTAGAGAATTAATGGAGTTAGCCTTTGGTCGCGAAAATTTGCATTGGACAGATGCTAAACAAAACCCTGCTGAATCGGTAAGCTTAATCCGCGATAGGGTTAAAGCAGTGCTTGCCCAAGGCGGCAATGCATGGGTACAAGAGGCTGGTCAGTCTGACTTTACTGCCCGCTGGATTGCCGCATTGATTGAGTCAGGGGTGCATGAATCCGTGATTAAAAACAATGTGATAGTGGTACAGCACAGCGCATGGAATGAAAAACAAACCACACCAGAGGCACTGGCCTATGTTAAAGACAAAGCAACGTATCAAGCCATTGCTGATGGCAACAAAGCTAAGCAGGTTTACAATCGCAAAAACCGTCGCGGTCCATTTACCCCTATCTATGTTGATGCAGATAAACGATGGCTAGCAACGGCAACTTCTGCGAATAACAGCAAAGAGCATGCACGCAAACTTTGGCAAAAAGCAGTCGAAATTATCGACCAAAACGACTTTGACGCAAAGTACTCGGTGATACCAAAAGGAGGCGTAGATTTTTCAGATAACGTTGAGATATGGTGGATACTCAACTTAGGTCAAAAAGTTTCGTCTGTGCATGCCTTTTGGGAGCGGTATGTTAGCGATGTACAGTTAGACAGCATCAAGGCACCACGTGGTCGATTAGCGATTGTCATCGATGGAAATTCTCCTGATCCTGATGATTTAGGAGCGACCCCCGTGATGTTTGGCCTATTGCAACAAGCTGAGTTATCTGATCGACTGGTGCATGTCTCGCACTCTTGCGACCTCGACCCATTTCGCACAAAGGGCCGTCAATACATAGATGCAGAAAATGAAGCGCGCAGGCAGGTTAAACTTCAGGAGTTGATTGGCAAAAGCGCAGACCTATTTGGGCCATTTAGCAACTTACGTGCCTATTATAACTGTCGCACCGAGCAAGATGCCGCAAGAGACGACTTGGTAGATGCTATCAATGCCTCGAGTGAGTCTGATCCACTCTGGATCATTGAGGCAGGAGAACCAGACTTAATTGGTTATGCCCTTGAAAAAGCTAAGCCCGAAGTTATGCCATATATACATGTTGTCTCTCATCACCCCGCTAACGACAACAGTGGTGATTATTTTGAATGGCAACAAATACTAGATTTTGGCGTAACCGAACATCAGATCGGCGATCAAAATGTGTCTTTGCAAACCCCAATAAACGATTGGGACTGGGCAAAGGACCACCCCAACACAGGCTATCGCTTTATGTGGGAAATGCTTGCCTATGCAGAGCAAGACGGAGTTGTGGACTTTCAAACCAACAAGTTTGATTGTTCAGACGCTGGGATGATTTACTGGTGGATAACCGGCGCTAATAGTGGTGGCAATAACTTTGCTAATGTGTCTGATATAAAAGATATGCTTTTACAAGAAATGACCAATTAGATTCGCGACACACATAACGTTTTTGACAAAAATAAAAGGAAGTGCTGTATGGTTTCATCTAAATATTCAATTGTTCTGCTATCCATTGCAATCGGTGGTTGTGCTGTGGATCGTTCAGAACCCGCCGATTCTAGTGCATCACAAATTATGGGGTTCAATCCTTATCAACAATCCGCAGCGTTTTGCAGTGCTGCGCTTGATGCAGCTAGCACTCAGCTAAATGACTTTCGGAATATGTACAAAGATCCAAGTCAAATACCCCGCTCTTTCAACGAAGGGGAAAATGACAACAAAGCGCGCTTGGTGCCGGCAAAAGATTGGACAAGCGGCTTTGTCGCTGGCTCATTTTGGTATGTATATGAGCATACCCAAGACGCCTCGTGGCGGGAAACTGCGCAGCAGTGGACCTATGCATTAGAAGAACAGCAGTTTCACAAGCGTACTCATGACGTGGGCTTTATCATGAACAACAGCTATGGTAACGGACTCAGGTTGACTGGCAATGAGTCCTACAAACCCATCCTTGTGCAAACCGCCGATACCCTAATGGAAAGGTTTCACCCGACTGTTGGCGCAACGTTATCTTGGAACTTTGGAACGTGGGAATTTCCTGTCATTATCGACAATATGATGAATTTAGAGCTACTATTTGAAGCCACTAAATTTACCGGCGATGCAAAGTACTCCGAAGCCGCTATCTCACATGCCACTGTTACTATGAATAACCATTTTAGGCCCGACTATAGCTCCTATCATGTAGTGGACTATAGCAAGACCACTGGGGAAGCCATTCTCAAGGAGACCCATCAAGGCATTAATGATCAATCTGATTGGGCGCGTGGGCAAGCATGGGGTGCTTATGGCTACACCATGATGTATCGCTACACAAAAGATAAAAAATTCTTAGAACAAGCTAAAAACATCGCAAATTTTTACTTAAGCCACCCTAACCTACCTGCCGATAGCGTGCCATATTTTGACTTTGATGCGCCAGATTTTGAAGATGTGCCAAATTATAGAGATTCTTCCGCGGCCTCTTTGATGGCCAGTAACTTACTAGAGCTTGCCGAATATGTTGAAAAAGCAGACGCGGATAGATACCGCAAAGCGGCACTAGATATGCTGGTTAGCTTAAGCACACCGGCTTATCTCGCAGCTAAAGGTGAAAACGGTAGTTTCTTATTGAAGCAAGCCACCGGTAACTATCCTCGCAATGATGAATTAAGCGGGGCATTAAACTACGCGGATTATTATTATCTCGAAGCACTGCTTCGTTGTAAAAAAACACTGTAAAAAGATAGATGAGCTCACGTACTTTGTGGGCTCATTGCTTATCCAGTATTTTCTCGGTATTTCTGTACCGATCAAGTTTAGCCAGAGCGCTCCTCTGTGTTCAACCTAGCCACACTTTCTCCACAGGCACACTTTTCAACATTAGTCAGCTAGTCATCATGTGTGTCATTTTTATTCTATTGATTGCTGCTCGAGTGTTAACTGTTTACAGATTAACAGCCTTTTAGTGCCCATACTTAGCCTGGTTCACGTCAACACCACTACTTTACAATCATGCTTAATTAATTAATCGCAGATATATCGTTAACCACAATCTGTGTATTGCCAAATTATGCTGCAATCTTCTGGTTAATTTAATCATGCACTGTATTTCATCGGTTTCAAAGTTGATAAATTTTATTATGTAAATTATTCCCCAACATTTTAAAATATAAAATTCATAAGCATTTCATGATGCCACCACAATTAAAATCATAAATAGTCAAAACACTTCACTTTTAACCATTTTGTGTCATAATCACCTTTCGCAACAAAATATAAACATATTTATAACAAAATCGGGATGGAATAATGGACAAAAACAATTCAAGCTTTTCAGGCATGATAGTTAAGCTCAGCAAGGGCTTATGCATAGGCGCATTGCTCATAAGCGCGGCGCAAACACATGCGCAAGTGACTCTAGAAACCCAAGTTAAAATCTCTGACGATGGCTTACACTTTAATGGCAAAGACCTAAACTTTGGCAATTTAGACACGGCAAGCACCGACCCTGATATCTATGACTATTTCTTTGGGCGCAATATCTCTGCCCATGGTGATGCCGTAAAAACCTACAAACACTATGTATTTATGACTTGGTACAGAGGCGGTAAAGACGACCGTCACGCAATGCTATCTCGCTATAATACGCAAACTGGGGTGGTATCAACCATTGAATTTCCGCATCGCCATACGGGCTTTAGAGGCGACCCTAATATAGGAGAGTCACATAACACCATTGGTTTAGCACTTAGTCCGTTAGATGGCACCATCCACATGGTTTACGACATGCATGCATATGATGATAATAATCATGACGGCAAGTTTAAAGATGATTTTTTTCGCTATTCTTACAGCGTCGAAAACGCAGCTGATGCCCCCGATGAAACTTTTACTTTAGACCTTTTCGTAAAAGATACGAGTGCAATCAGTCAAGGCGATGACGACTACAAGCATCTTACCATGACGGGGAACTTAGCCGACAAAGACAATTTTGCGCGGTTGACCTACCCACAATTTTTTAAAACAGACGATGGAACTCTACTGCTATATATGCGCCTAGGAGGCAATAATAACGGAGCTTATGTGTTTAACCGTTATGATCATGAAAGCAACACTTGGACGCGGTTTACAAACTTTAACCATAACAATCAAAAATCCAAAGGCAATGCCTACAATTGGGGACTGTATGGCAACATGAAGTATCTAAATGGCAAACTTCGTGTAGGTTTTCAACAGCGCTCTAGCGACAACACTGACAAATATCTATATCAAAACGGTGTGTATTACGCTTACTCAGATCACCCTCAAGGGTTTGGAGACTGGAAAAACCACAGAGGCGAAGATATGACTTGGCCATTGGTTGATTCCGACGAAATTAAAGTTTTCGAACCAGGTGATTACATTAGCCATGAAGAAAAAGACTCTGTGCATATTGTCTCTGGTTTTGACTGGACGGTTACCGAAAAAGGCGACATCCACATTATCAGTGAGCTGCGCTCAACCGATCGAAACCGTCCTGATTTTCAAGAGGTAAACATTCACTCCTATAAGCCTGCAGGGGCTGAAGATTTTATTATCTCGACAGACTTTGCTGGCGCAACCGAAATTTATACGGCTGGAGATAACGTCTATATTATTGGTTTAGACGGAGGTGTTCCTTACGTTGAAAGAGCCGTTGGCGGCACCAACAACTTTATACGTGTTTATGAGGCAAGCGACGATATCCAATTTGATCACGGTACCGTATATATTACCGATGGCAAAGTGTATTACTACTTAATGGAGCGCCCCACTAGTGGAATATCAACTGCAATGCCACTTTATCTACAAATCATAAACTTAGATATTGAGTCTGAAGCAAATGCACCAGTTGTTAGTTTTCCTGAATCGTCAATTACGGTAGAAGAAGGCTACCAGCAGTTGTCTTTTAGAGTGGAAGCCATCAGTCCAGTTGAAGGTCGAGATATCACGCAAGTTGATTTGTACATCAACGATAGATTTATTCGCACCGATTCCGCCGCCCCTTTTATATGGGGGCATATGAGCAAGCCTACTGAATTGCTTGGTTTACCCGCCGGTCGACACACGTTTAGAGCCGTTGCGACAGACTCCGAGGGTGCGCAAGGCATAGCCACGATGGGAATGGTTGTAAATTCTAACAAGCCAAGCGTGGCTTTTGCCAGTGAGGCAATGACGGTTGACTTAGGATACGAAAAACTCACATTAGGCATTGAAGCCCAAGCAACTGTAGAGGGCCGTACTATCGAATCAGTAACTTTGTTCTTGAATGACCAAAAAGTGCGGACAGACGACTCGGTACCTTATTTGTTTGGTCACGGCAGTAGACCGCATGAAACCGGCGCGATGGGTTGGCTTGAGAGGCATGCGCCCAATCCTAATCCATTAGGCGCAGGTGTGCATACTTTTAAAGCGGTCGCGCTTGACAGCGAGGGCGTTGAAAATGAAGCAACAATGACACTTACAGTTAGAGGCTTGCCGGAGCCTCCTATTGTTGCTTTTCCTAAAGCTGTAGTGACCGTTACTGAAGGTTATGAAAAACTCTCAATCACATTGCCTGCTGAATCTCCGGTTGAGGGACGCACCATCGACTCTGTTACTCTTTATCGCAATGGTGAACTCGTTCGTGTCGATACCCGCTCACCATGGAATTTTGGCCACTCATTTGCGCCTTACGAATTTGGCGCAATGGGCTGGTTAGAGAGACATGAGCCAAACCCAAATCCATTAGGCGTAGGCACTCACACATTTAGAGCCGTTGCTAAGGATAATACTGGTTTAGAGGGCGAGGCACTGATGACACTGATTGTTGAGGCACTTCCAGCGCCAACTATCAGTTTTGTTGAATCGGACGTTGAGCTAATTGAGGGATATGACGCATTATCTGTTTCAGTAAATGTTGAAACAGCTGCAGAGTCAATTGATGTAGTCAGCGTTGCCCTCTATATCAACGATAGCTTTGTTCGCGAAGCCCTAGAAGCACCCTATACTTGGGGCGGTGAAAACAATGCATCTGAGTTATTGGCTCTTCCGGCTGGCATGTATGTATTCAAAGCGGTTGTTACCGACAGTAATAACGGTATAAGCGATGCATCTATGCGCGTGGACATAGCGATGCTGGGTGATTTAGACCGGGATGGCGACATTGACGTCGTTGACGTGAAATCATTTGCACTAGCAATGTCGAGAGGCGAAGTAAGCGATATGCGATACGATTTTAACAATGATGGACTACTTAATCGGCAAGACACTCGCGCAATGGCGTTATTATGCACACGCACACGCTGCGCTCAATAATCTTTATTATTTTACAATAACTACACAATCGTAAAGATGGTGTAGTTATTGTAATTACTGTTGATTCGAATAACCCACAAGTCTGCACGCAATGATTAAATAGTATTGATCAAGTTACACAAGGCGTAGCTGATTCTATAAATGTGCTAGACCATTTACTGCCAATAGTTACACGTTCACCAATGCAAACTTCCCCGGTAGCTTTATCATTACTCATTAGTGATAGCGCCAAGTATTGCTCAGCCGTGAAAATAAGCCTAAAACACAATATTGATAGGAAGAAGTCAGCTATAAATAAAGCCAACTGATGGAAAAACACCAACATCTGCATACCGAAAAAAGCAACTTAGCGTCAAAGCAACGCACCGACGCCCGATCAACTATCGAAATCCCATATTCACAACTGGCTTTTCATTTGTCGGATACTTTATACTTTTGGCTGAATTTATCTAGCAGTCTTAGTGTACACCCTAAAATTATTATAAACAGAGTTGCGGGTAAACATTTGTCGTAAACCTATTCTACCTTGCTCAACTTGGCCTCTTTCCGGTAATGCCCAAGTAAATACTTTTTCTTTAGATGTTGGTTGACCCTTTTCTAACACTGAAAAACTAAGTTGCCCATCGGTTTTAACCACAGTAATTTTGTAAGTAACATCTTTTCGGAACAACCCAGTTTTGAAATAACTAGGCGGGACTTCCATACCCTTAAACCCTTGAGTTGGGTGTAGCGGATACACTCTCGCTCTTACATAATCATTTTCCGGTTGAGTATTGTTTTGATCATACGCAGCATAACTAATGTGCAATAATTTCATACGTTCAAAATAAAACTTCATCGAAGGCACCTGTCTTTGATGGTTCCACTTAGTAATGTCTGGCTCAAACTCACCTATACCTGAGGCCTGAATAAATAGGATATTGACCATCTTATGTTCATCATCAATTTTAGTGAAATCGTATTCTATTTTTATATCACCGCTAAATTCCTGTTTAGTCCACAACACCAAATGATGAGCATCATTTTTAACTTCTAGCCCTGCTTCTAATTTAATGCCTTTGTTGGTATTTGTTACTTTGCCAACGCGCCCATCTAAGAACCAGTTATCGTGCCAAGGGGTTTCTCCTAAGTCCTGGAACTTTAAGGTCCACCCATAGTTATCTGGCTTTGCATTAGAGACAATAGCAGGATTGATTAATTGAGCCTCTGTTTTTGTAGCATGGCTAAGCAACTCATTTGTTGACTGCATACTACAAGCTGAAATTAAGCTGATAAACACCCAAAAACCAATTAATCGAAGAATTTCTGGCTCAACTATTTTTTTCATACTTGCGCCTTTTTAATAAGATATACAAGGCCCAATTATGAAAGGCCCAATAGATTATTATGTTGCTACTTTATAGAAAGTCGCTTTTTATTTAACGCTTCAGATAATTGAGAAATAAGTGTTTTATGCTCCGGATTTTGAGCCAGATTGACGTTTTCATCTCCATCGTTTTTGTGGTCGAACAACATATTCGTTTCAAATACACCATTTTTGTCAAACCATTCAGTGTAGGCATAACGTTCAGTGAACATAGTGGTACCGCCTTGCCACTGAATAAAGGCGACTGTATTTTTATGTTCTTCAGGATCGTCCAACAGCTTAGCTACACTTTCCCCTTGCAGTTGTTCAGGCTTCGGTATGCCTAGTAAATCGCATAAAGTGGGAAATATATCCACAAACTCGGTTAAGGCATCAGTTTGCTGATTCGCTTGCTTTCCTGGTACCGAAAATATCAAGGGTGCATGGGTCGAAGTCTTAAAGTTTGAGTGTTTATTCCATAACTTGTGCTCTCCCAGTTGCCAGCCATGATCACCCCACAGAATCACTATAGTATTTTTATCTAAACCTAAACTCTCAATCTCACTCAATACACGCCCAATTTGAGCATCAACAAAACTTACACTAGCGTAGTAGCCCCGCTTTAAGCTTAATGCCATTTCATCACTCACATCCCCTTTTTTGGGTACTCCATAATAACCGCGTAATTCACCTGAGTTATGAAATGCTTGATCGGGAGCATACAAGCTCCGAAAATAATTACTGGGTAAGGAAATTTTTTCTTCAGGGTACAAATCCCAATATTTTTTAGGCGCATTAAAAGGTAAATGTGGACGGGCAAAACCCACTGCTAAGAAAAATGGTTGTGTTTTATTTGATAAGGTCTGCAAACTAGCGATGGCTTTAGAGGCGATAATCCCATCTTTATGTTCTAAATCGTCATAGTCATAATTTTCATAAGGATAGGCTCTGCCTCCCTTGTGAGTTTGAGTGATTTCAATATTTTTAGGATCGTGATAGTTGCCAACATTTTTAGGAGTCCAGGGCTCTTCACTCCAATGCTCCGCAGAGTCAGATTTTTTGTGAAATACTTTTCCTAGACTAACCGCGTAGTAACCATTCTGTTTTAGATATTTTGGAATAGTTGTTGCGTTTGGTGTTTCTACTTGTACTTGAGAATTAAAGGTAAGAAAACGTTGTGCTGTTGGCCGGATCCCTGTAAATAAACTAGCTCGCGACGCACCGCAAGTAGGCACGCTAGCAAATGCTTGTTTAAACAAAGTACCTTGTGCTGCTAATTTATTTATATTGGGTGTGATCGCTAATTCATCCCCGTATGCACCGATACTTGGCCTTAGATCATCAACGGCAATGAATAAAATATTAGGTTGTGACTTTGCCGCCCCCTGAAAACTGATGAAAACTAAAATAGCTATTTTTATAAACGTACGAATCATGAGCGCTGCCCTATTAACAAATACATTACAATTGATTCATTATAAATCAATTTTAGTCATATTTTTACAATAACAGTCAGATTGATACCCTTATTTGTTAAGTTTCAATTAACTCAGAAAATCTTAAAAATTTGAATCAGAAGTACGATCATTTATTGTCGGTCTATCAATGCTTCTAATTTAATAGTACGCCTATCAAAACCTGATAGCCAAATGTTGCACCAGCTATTGGCATCAATATTTACATGAGTTAGCTTAACGCCATGATTTGCTTACTACAAATAATGGAAATGTTGAGTATAGAACTTATTTACGATTCGTTATTAATTAGCGCCCCGCGAAATGCACTGGCTTTACACGGGCTAATGTTTTGCCTGCGTCAGTGCCGCCGAGTAGTGCAAAAAATGGCTCTATTGCTTATAGATAAGCGCTATTGAGTTAAGTTTCTATAAAGAATTCTCAACTTAACTTGCAATTAATACATTCAAGTTACTCTGAATAAACAAGTGTGTACTCTCCGGCTAGATATGTTTTAGGCTCTGACTTAGGCAAAAGCACAAGCGCACTGGTATTGTTTGGGACAGTAAAATGCCATGTTACCTCGTTGCCTTTGCGCTCCCAGCGGCTTTTGATGGTTCCATAACCTGTGGTATAAGCCACATTTACAGAATCTAGGCCCTTCACAAACTGAGGAACTAATTCAAAATCTTGAAATCCTACAGTATCGGGCATTGGCCGAATGCCTCCTAAACCTTCGTAAAACCAACCATCATAACCAGCATGAAAGGGGTGGTTCAAAGAAAAGCCAGGTGCCTTTGTGCCATCGGGGTCTTGTTTAGGATCATAGTATCCTTTTCGTTCCCATAAGGTTGTAGCATTTAATTCTTCGAACAAATATCGATAGCCTGGGTAACCCTCTGCTTTAAAAATATTAAAGGCAGTATCGGCATAGCCAAAATCACTTAACGCTCGGTATAAATAGGTTTGTCCAAGCGCTCCTACAGAGGCATGCCCGCCCCATTTTTCTAATACATCGGTGTTTATTGCCTGTGCTACCGCAGCGCGTTTTTCAAGGGGCGCAATGTCAAACATAATGGCCATGGCATTGGCTGTCTGGCTTTTATAGCTTTGGCTCTGGGCATCAAACAGCTCGGCGTGAAACTGTGTTTTCACTCGCTCAAAAAGCGCCATATATTGCTGTACTTGCTCAGACTTGTTTAGCACTTGTGAGATTTTAGCCATTAAGTTTGCGGTATGCGCGAACAACGCTGAACTGGTTACCGTTGGCGTAGTGTGCTGCGGACTACACCTTCCATTTACACGCGGTGTGCCCGGAACTCTAACGGGATCGCACCAGTCACCATAGCCAATGCGCAAAAGGGAATCTTTCAGCTTATCTTGCGCAGCATTCATGTATTCTTGCATACTTTCATATTGATTTTGCAACAACTGCTCGTCACCGTGGTGACGATAGTGCTCCCACGCAATCATAATTTCTGCAGCTGCCCAATCAAAATTACCACCGTGAGTGCGTTTACCGGGGACCACGGCCGGCGCCACAAAAGTTGCGGTTTCAAAATCTCCAAGATATTTACCCCAAAAATTATCCATATTGTAATTGTAGTTGCCGGTGATCAAAGATGCATGTGCATCCCCTGTCCAGCCGGCGCGCTCTCGAATGGGACAATCCATAGGCAATGCCATGAGGTTGCTTTCATACCCCCAAAGCGCCATGCGATGAACACGATTAAGCAAGTCGTCAGAGCTTTCAAAATGCCCAGCAATATCGACACTGCTTCTGACCAGATGCGCGTGGATCGCGTCGATAGGAGGCGCTTGTTGCAAGCCACGAATTTCAAGATATCGAAAGCCGTGCCAGGTAAAAGTAGGCGTCCATGTAGGGTCATCTAAAGAGGCTTCGTCGCCGCTAGCAATATAGGTATCTACTTGTTTTAACAAGGGTGCTCCGCCACCGCTTTTTTGGCTGATGTTTCCGGCTTTATCTACCCATTCAGCATAACGAAGATGAATGCTCTGATTCGGTGCTAGTGGAAGCTTAGTAAAATCGATAGTAGGCACACCGGTAAAGTTTTGGCCAAAATCTAAAACCCACACATCCTCTTTAGGCTTCAATACCTCTATCGGCACCAGCGCCTGCATTGCTTTTATGGGTTCAATGAGCTGTGGCTCTAAGCGCTCAGTCGGCCATTCGTGAAGCACCTTAACTTTTTGCCAGTTTGTCAGTTGATCCTCATCGGCGTTTGTATGCCATTGGTTTAAAGACTTGCGGGCGTCAAACAGCTCTCCCGAAAATAACCCCTCTTTTAGCACTGGAGATGCGTGACTCAACCAATCTTGATTAGATGTTACCAATTGTCTACTGCCATCGGTAAATTCCAACTCTAGCTGAGCAATAAACGCAGGCTGCCCATAAGCCAGAGAGCGAGTTGATCTAGCTTGTGGTGAGGCATCTGGATTATTCCAGCGGCTAAAAGCAATCTCTTCAGCATACCAACCGCTGCCCAGGTGCACCGCGATAGTGTTTTTGCCAGCATCCAACATCGCAGCAACATCATCGGTATTATATAAAATACGTTTGTCATAATCCGTTTGCCCCGGATCCATTAAACGATCGTCAACTTTATTGCCATTTAAAAAGACTTCATAATAACCCGCCGCGGTGCTATGCAAGCGGGCAGAGCGAATTTGTTTGTCAGAAGGAAGCGCAAAGCTGTGACGAAACAAACTAGCGCCAGGCTGCTGTTTTAATTGCTCCAATACGCGCGTTTGGGTTTCGCGCTTCGCTTTGGTGAGCTGAGAGTTGCTATCTTTATGAATATCTGCTGCAAATAACATCCAATCTTCAACGGCTTCGCCCTCACTTACCACCGCCTTTTGTGCTACCTGCAGCCACTTAGCCTGCCAGTCACTTTTATTAATCAGCCCCATCTGCCAGGTACTTGGTTGACTCCATGCAAGTGGACTACCGCTGTCACTGTTCCAAACTCTTACTCGCCAAAATACCTTATTATTTGAGCTAAGAGCTCGCCCTTGATACATAACGTTAAGAGACCGTCTACTGTTTACCCTACCGCTATCCCATAAGTCGGCAACGCCTGTCGTTAACAATACCTCGGTACTTGCCACTTGCACTTGATAAGCAAACTGAGTCACTACATTTGCATGCCATGAAAGGCGGGGTGTCTGGCTATGCACATTGCTTGGTGTATCAAGTCCTTCAACCAATAGATTGGTTGGAATCAACGAATCGTTGGATACAGCGGTTTGAGAAACCGCCTGATGAGAAAAAGCTGCTAACAACAGCACCACGCTAAGGTAATAACTTAAGTTTTTCATACTTTCCTAATTACTTAATAGTCGTTCATTGTCGTATACAATATCAGAAGGATTGTTTGCATTGAAGAACAATTGAAACTTTTTGACTACTTATGATTAAATATGATTTCATATTTGCTTAACAAAAGAGTAACATCTACTTATTGTCGGTTAATGCTTTTGTCCAGAGCGTTTTTGACCATAGTTTTTCTGCACCGTTTTCTTTCATAAGCCGCGGTTATTGGCTACCCGCATGATAAGAGATCGTCACAGCAAGTAGAAAGTTATTTTTTTAATAGAAGGATAGACATGAATTTCAAACTCATATTGCTTAGTTTAGTCCTTATTAGCACCATAAGCGCTGCTGGTTGCAATAATATTGTAAAAACTGGGCAAGCCGCTAAATCTGAGCAAAGCGATATTCAGCGCTCTGCTTTAGATATTGGCGAGCGCGTTGCGCAATGGCAGATTGAGCACTTAGAGAATTTTGACTATCTTGAACCCCGCTATAGAAAGGGCACTGCCGAGCCTCGAAATTGGATCCAAGCAACATTTTATATAGGTTTAACTCGCTGGACTGAAACCGTAAACGATAGTGCTTTGTTACGCCACATTAGCGAAGTTGCAGAATCTGTGGACTACAAATTTAGAACAAAACGCGACCGCCACGCCGACGATCATGCAATTGGTCAGACCTATTTATGGCTAACAGAACAAACTGGTGATCCCCGTACGTATGGTTTTGTACAGCAAGAATTTGACAGAATCTTAGCCAATCCATCTAACGTTGATTTAGAGTTAATCGAAGTAGAGCCAAAAGTCTGGGGGTATGAAGGTCCTTGCCAAGACAGATGGTGTTGGGCTGATGCTTTATTCATGGCCCCTCGCACTTGGTTAAAGCTAACGAACATTACCGGCGAAGACAAATATTTTGAGTTTGCAGACTCAGAATTTTGGGCAACGGCAGACTACTTATTCTCTGACGAGTATGGCTTGTTTTTTCGAGATAGCCGCTATTTTGAGTCGCAAAGTGATAATGGCAAACCGGTATTTTGGAGCCGTGGCAATGGATGGGTCTTCGCAGCACTACCGCTGATTATTGATGATCTCCCGAGCGATCACCCTTCACGAGACAGATACATTGCGTTATATAAGAAAAACGCGGCCGGTTTGCAAGCTATTCAAAACCCTAATGGCTATTGGCCTGCTTCTCTTTTGGACCCCAATAAAGTTAAAACGCCTGAAATGAGTGGCACTGCCTTTATCACCTTTGGCCTAGCGTGGGGCGTTAACAATGGCATTTTACGCGATGAAAAATATAACCAATCGGTTTTAAAAGGCTGGCAGGCCATCGAAAAAGCGATAGCCAAGAATGGCCGGGTAAACTATGTGCAGCAAGTTGGTAAATCACCCGACCCCGTAAAAAAAGAAGACACTCAACTTTATGGCGTTGGGGCTGTTTTGTTAGCGGCTTCAGAAATGACGAAGTGGGCAAACTAGCATGATTAACTGCAACAGCGTAAAGGTTAAAAAACAGCGCGCACCTGCGTGCGTTGCTACGCTAGCAATGCTAATTAGCCTTGCTTTGCCGACAAGTACTTCTGCAACTGATAAAAATCATCATGAAACAGATGGGATGGTGGTGGTAGAAGCTGAGCATTTTGCTAGCCAACACAAAGACAGTAAGCGTCGCTGGTTTATTGCAACTAAAGGCGCTAGCCCTAGTCCTTATGCCGACCCCGACCTCCCTCACTATGAGAATGCCAGTGGCGACGCTTATATTGAAATTCTGCCCGATACGCGCACTAATCATTTTGAGGCCCTAGTCCGCCAAGAAAATTTCAGCAATGTTCCAGGCCAAGTGGCTATTTTATCGTATCCCGTGCATTTCGAAACTACAGGCCTATACTTTGTATGGGCGCGCGCATACAGCTCTGGCAGTGAAGACAACGGTGTGCACTTTGGCTTAAATGGTACATGGCCTGAAAGTGCTCAGCGTTTGCAGCTTTGCGATGGTAAGCACCAGTGGACATGGTCGTCTGCACAGCGAGTAAACACCAATCACTGTGGTGAACCCAACACCGTTACGCTTGAAATTAGTGCCCCTGGTGTGCATAACATCATGCTCTCGATGCGAGAAGATGGCTTTGAGTTAGATAAATTCATTCTCACCACCGATAAAGAATTTGTGCCACTAGGCATTGAGGCACAAGAAACTCTGAGCACTCAGCCAGAACTCCCCAAAAAAGAGCAGCTACTCGAGATCAATGAATACTCCCGCATATTTTTTGCAGCATCTGATTTTGCCGCATCAACTACAAATAAAGTGTCGCTATATCCTCTTGCTAAGTACGATGCTCTCGCGATTAACACTGCTAACGCTAAGGACCAAAACACCTTTGCCTATGCTCAGGTGCAAATAGACCGAAGAGACGCAGGCACTCGCAAACTTACTCTTGTCGCGCTTGGCCAACCAGATGCTATCTCACGCTTTAAAGTGTTGCTGAACAATACCGAAATTGCTCGTTTCACAGCTGAAAAAACAAATCAACGCATGCAAGAGCTGTACTTTGAGGTAGACAAGGTAGCCTTGAAAAAAGGCGATGTTATTACCGTGGCAGCCATGGCGGTAACTGACAGCCAACAAGCAGAGAATGAATCACCGAGCGTTGGCGGCTTATGGCGAGCGCTTGTGCTGAGTCGAACAAATTAGTAGTGATAAGGGACATGATGAAACAACAAACATTAACAGGCCGCATTATACAAATACCAAAACATGCATGCTTTTCTCTATGTCTTGTTTTAGTTTTTAGCGCATTGTTAAGCGCCTGCCGAGCACAAAATAGTCAGCGTGAAGCGGTAAGCCAATCCAAGCAGCAAACATCCGCACCGCCTAACATCTTGTTTATCCTGTCGGATGACCACCGCTGGGATCTCATTGGTAAGTATCACCCTATTATTAACACCCCTAATTTAGACGCGCTAGCCAACAAAGGCACCGTATTTAAGAATGCCTTTGTAACGACGCCTATTTGCGCAGCCAGCCGTGTGAGTATTCTTACTGGTTTAACTGAGCGTACCCATGATTTTACCTTCGGCCAGCCCAAAACGGGGGAAATTGAATCGGCTAATATGTATCCAAATCTGATTAAACGCGCCGGTTATCAAACCGCGTTTGTCGGTAAGTATGAAATTGGTATTTCCGGAGATAATAACCAGCGTTTTGACTTTTTTAAGCCGCTACTGCAAGCGAAAACTGAAAGTTATAATGGGCAGGCATTACCGCAAACTTACTACATTGCAGCGCTAGCAAAAGAGTTTATAGAGCAATCTCAATTATCTGACAAACCTTGGACCATGGCGGTAAACTTTTGGGACCCTCATGCTCACGATAAAGACGAAATAGATCAGTATCATTATCCCGAAGAATTTGAAGACATGTATAGCGATGTCACTATTCCACCGGCAAAACAATCAGATGATGCCAGTTTTGAAGCATTACCCGAATTCTTAAAAACCTCTATAGGACGAGTTCGCTGGCAGTTTCGCTACTCTACGCCCGAGATGTATCAAAAAATGGTCAAACGCTACTACCGCGCAATTAGCGGCGTAGATAAAGCCATAGGCATGATTTACAACAAGCTAGAAGAAGCCGGAATGGCAGACAACACGGTCATCATTTACATGAGTGACAATGGCTATAGCGTCAATGAGCGTCAACTAGCCGGAAAATGGTTTGGTTGGGAAGAAGATTTGCGAGTTCCCTTAATTATTTACGACCCCCGCACCAAGGCGTCTCATGGCAAAGAAATTCATGAAATGGTTCTCAATATCGATATTACTTCAACCATTCTTGACTTAGCTGGGCTAGCACCACCACCACGCTATCAAGGTTCAAGCTTAGTGCCTCTTCTGACTGACGAAAGCAGCATAACTTGGCGAGATGAATTTTTCTTTGAACACATGTTCCAACCCAAACGAGTGTCTATTCCCCCCACGGTTGGTCTGCGCACGGAGCGTTGGAAATATGTCGATTTTTACAAAAACGATTTTCAGCAGCTATACGATTTACAAAACGACCCTCAAGAAACTATAAATTTAATTGATTCCCAAGAGCATCAAGAGGTCGTGAGTATGCTGAGTGAGCGCGTTGATTATTATATTAAAAAATATGAACAGCAAAGAAGCGAAGAAGTGAAACAACGCGATGCTTTCATTAACGTTCGACAGTAAGAGGTAACAACATGGAAAGACGAGACATACTCAAACTAGCAGCTGCATTGACAGGCTCAGCGATGCTATCGCCGCTAACGAGTTCATTGTTATATGCATCAGTAAATGACGCATCGGCGGGCACGTTAAACCGCACACCCGCATTTTTTAGTAAAGAAGTTTATGCTCAGCTTACCCAAGTAATGGACGTGATCTTGCCCAGGACGGACACTCCCTCCGCATCTGATGTGAAGGTTCCTAGTATTATGGACAATATGTTTAATAAGGTATTTAAACATGGATATCGAGACGAATTTCTAAAACGATTTGCACTGTTACAGGGATATCTTGCTGAGCAAAACTTTGCAAGCGCTGACGCTGATGCACAGCTATCAATCATCAAGGGCATAGAGGCAAAATCATATAATAAGCAAGACCCTGTGTATCGCGCCTATATCGATTTAAAACAACAGACCATTTCATACTATTTGGCAACAGAAGAAGTCGCCGAAAAACATTTAAACTACCTTCCAATTCCAGTGCAGTACATTCCACGCATTAGCGTGAAAGAAGTGGGTGGTAAGGCTTGGGCAGAATAATATGAATACTAAATTTGACGCAATTGTTATCGGCTCCGGTATTTCAGGCGGATACAGCGCTATGGAGCTTTGTAAAAAAGGTTATAAAACGCTAATGCTCGAACGAGGTCGCATGGTGGAGCATGGTGACTATCCCACAGCGCATCTAGATAAGTGGGACCTGCCAAATCAAGGCAACGTGAGCCTAGAAGAAAAAGAAAAGCACTTCTTTAAACAAGATAAGTTGGCATGGTGGGTAAAAGAAGATGTAAAGCATTTTATTAATAAAGACGATGAGTATCCTTATGATGAAGACGAGCCCTTTGCTTGGATCCGCGGTCATCACGTAGGCGGGCGCTCAGTTATGTGGGGGCGCCATTGTCCACGCTGGAGCGATATTGACTTTGAAGCCAACAAAAAAGAAGGGATCGCCGTAGATTGGCCCATACGCTATGCCGATATTGAACCTTGGTACGATTATGTTGAAACTTTTGTAGGTATTGCAGGACAACCTGAAGGCTTAAAACAGGCCCCTGATGGTAAATTTATTGCGCCCTTCCCGCTTAACGCCGCAGAAGTAAACATGCGTGCCGCGGTACGAGCTAAGTACCCTGATCGTGTCGTAACGCCATGTCGCACGGCTAATCTGAGTGAGTACAACCCAGAGGTCCATTTAGGCACCCGCGGCCAATGTATGGCAAGAAATCGCTGCAAGCGAGGCTGCCCATTTGGCGCGTATTTCAGTACGCAATCTGCCACCCTGCCCGTCGCTAAAGACACTGGTAATTTGACCTTAAAATCTGACGCCATCGTAATGGAAGTGATTTATGACAAGGTTTTGAAAAAAGCAAGCGGCGTCAAAGTAAAAGATGCTAACACGGGTGAAACAACAATATATGAAGCGCGCATAATATTCTGTAACGCTAGCACTGTCGGCACAGCTGCTATATTGTTAAACAGTCGCTCTGAAACCTTTCCCAATGGTTTAGGCAATACTAGCGGCGAGTTAGGCCATAATTTGATGGATCACCACTACAGAATGGGAGCATCGGGCACTCTAGAAGGGCTAGAGGAAGAGTACTATAAAGGTCGTCGACCCAAGGGCTTTTTTATCCCTCCTTTTACCAATATCGATGACAGGACACGTCAAAAAGACTACATTCGAAATTTTAGCTATCAAGGCGCCGCCAGCAGGGTAACTAACTCTCCTGATGGGGTGGTCGGACCAGAACTAAAAGATGCCATACTTAAACCTGGTAAGTGGCGAATCAACATGGAATGTTTTGGCGAGATATTACCCTACCACGAAAATCGTATGTATCTCAATTTTGACAAACGCGACAAGAACGGCATGCCAATTATTACATTTGACGCTAAATTACGCGAAAATGAAATCAAAATGCGTGAACATGGAGTTAAATGCGCAATTGAAATGCTTGAAGCAGCTGGCTGTACTAATATACGCGGTCGCAATTTGTTATCTGAGTCAGCGGTAGGTGCATGTATCCACGAAATGGGAACAGCGCGAATGGGCCACGATCCCAATACCAGTGTGCTCAATAAATGGAACCAGATGCATGACGTTCCTAATGTGTTTGTAACTGACGGTGCCTGTATGACAAGTGCAGGCACTCAAAATCCAAGTTTGACCTATATGGCCTTAGCAGCGAGAGCAGTTGACTATGCAGACAAGCAAATAAAAGCCCGTAAACTTTAAATTATCAAGGGGTGACAACACTGCATTGCGCCCCCCCTTTTTTTCTGCATCTAAGAAGTAATATTAGCAACCGCAGCAACCGCGGGTATTCACGATACTCGACCCAAGCGTTCATCCACCATTTGTTTATATTCAGCTCTTGTCACACATCCTTTATAGCTCCCGGGAATAAGCATGTAGTCAGGATTTGCTTCTTCTGAAGTATAGTAAATATGAAAAATCATTTCTTTAAGCTTGCGATAGTTAATTGACAGATCTGAGAATTTATTCGCGAAGGCACGTTTATCAAGCTCAGTAATTAAAGCCACTCGCTCAGCTTGGGAGGCATCTTGATATGCAGAATCGTAGGTATCTCTGGCAAGTTTGTCTGCTTGTTTGATAAATGCGCGATAACGCTGCTTTGTTTCGGTACCTGCCCAAGTTAGCATTAACGCATCAAGAACAGGAATAACATGCGCGTCGCTTGCGCCCGGCGTATCGGTGCGCGGGATCATGATTTCAGCGATATCGACTAACACCGTTAGCTCTTTTGCATCAAAAAACTGACCGGGCTCGAGTATTTTTTGCAGGCCAATTTTACTTTCGCTTACCGGCAAGCTTGCCAAAAGCGGCGCTGACACCACAAAAGCAGTGGTACCCAAAAATACTCTTCGCGTTATTTTAGTTTCTAACATACGATTTTCCTTACGCTTACACAATTTAATAAGATTACCGCCGGTCTATATTGTTCCACTTTTTAATAATTTAGCAGCATAATCAGCGGCTCGCGCGGTAATTGCCATATAGGTCAGCGATGGATTTTGCGTGGCGCAAGAAGACATACAGGCTCCATCGGTAACAAATAAATTGTCTACATCGTGACTTTGCGCCCACTTGTTTAACACTGATGTTTTCGGGTCACTACCCATACAGGCGCCTCCCATTTCATGGATCCTATCGCCAATTTGGATATGATGATTGTCAGGTACTTGGTCAATTGAAATATCTGTGCAACCTGCCACTTCTAGCATTTCTTGAATGTCGATAGCGGCTTGCTTAATCATCTTGCGTTCATTGGTTTTAATTTCCGCATCTACATGCAACAACGGAATTCCCCATTGGTCTTTTTTACTGGGGTGTAAACTCGCTCTATTCTCATAGTAAGGCAGCATTTCACCGAACATGATGGTAATGAAGCGCCACACAGAATCCTGCCGACTCTTGTCTTTGGCCGTTTTACCAAGACCTTGACTGCTGGCATTTGTGCCAGTATTTCGTCGTTGCTGGGCGGTGGCTTGATAGCCATATCCGCGAACAAAATCAATGCCTTCATACTGCTCATGACGGTAGTTGGGAATATAAGTCGCGATTGGCCTGCGACCAAATGCGACCCTGTCTTCAAAACCGGGAACGACGGCATTTGTCAGCACGCCCGTAAAATGGTCCATGATGTAGTGCCCAAGTGCACCACTTGAATTGGCAATACCATTAGGAAAATATTTTGACTTGGAGTTAAGTAAGATTTGCACCGACGCAAATGCCGATGCACATAAAAATACAACTCGAGCATGATAATGACGTTCTTGTTTCGTGTTGCTGTCAATCACCGTCACACCAGATGCACGCTTAGCTTTTTCGTCGTAATTAACTTTAGTGACAATTGCGTCGGTTACTACAGTGAGATTGCCTGTGCGTTTTGCTGCAGGTAAGGTTGCTGAAAGTGAGCTAAAGTATGCTCCAAATGTGCAGCCTCTCTGGCAATAAGAACGCGCCTGGCATTGACCACGCCCTAATTCTTTTTGTTCTTGAGTAGGCTCAGTGATATTTGCAGCTCGACCAATAATGAGACGTCGGTCAGTGTAGGCTTTTGCTAAGTTATCAGAAATAAAACGTTCAGCGCAGCTCATTTCCCATGGTTTCTGGAAAACGCCATTAGGTAGTACGTCAATATCGTCTTTATTAGCCGAGATACCAACAAAGGATTCAACATAATCATACCAAGGAGCTAAATCCTCGTAGCCGATGGGCCATGCTATGCCATAGCCATCTTTTGCATTCGCTTCAAAGTCTTTTGGGCCCCAACGCAAGGATTGCCGCCCCCAAGTTAACGAGCGCCCACCTAATTGGTAGCTTCGTACCCACCTTACTGGGCGGTCTTCAGGATAAGAGATTGGATGTTCGCTATCGTCGGTGAAAAACTGTTGGGTAGCCCCTTTAAAAAAACCTTTACCTTGAATATTGGTGTAACGGGCATCTTCACCAAAACTTTCAGGCAATAAATTACGATTCTGAATGTCCCAAGGTGCCTGCATATCGCTATATTCCGGACCGCGATGTTCGACATTGCGACCACGTTCAATAACCAAAGTTTTAAAACCTTTTTCACAAAACTCTTTCGCTGCCCACCCGCCTGTTATACCAGAGCCAACAACAATTACGTCATAAATTTCTGTCATACAACCCTCTTCCGATCGCCTTAAGATCTCATATATCTAATTTTGACGACGCCGCGACGCTTAATGACCAGATTTGAGCATTTATTCACTAACAAAGCAAGGTAAAGGCATTCCATTAAAGTAAATGAGATGTTAAATATAATTTTTAACCATAAAAACAATGCTTTAAAAGCAATTTACAATACACTCTATTTTTCAAGACAATAATTAACAAATCATATACAATCACATTCAGTCAAAAAAAAGAGTGGAGAGGCGACCATGTTAAAGCCTGCTATCCTGATAGTATTGTTGTCGCTATTACCATTTTGCTTGTCCGCGCAAGCGCCTAAACGGACCAGTGATCTTCCAAAAATTAGTCTTCAACTGCATTCAGTAAAAGAACAAGTTCAACGTGATTTTAAACAAACGCTAACGCAGATTTCTGCCTTAGGCTTTGACGGAGTTGAGTTTGCTGGGCGCTATGGGCCATACGAGGATGACCCAAAAGGCCTTAAGCAGTTTTTAAGCAGTATTGGTTTAGAGGCTAGTGGCGCGCATATTCCGCTTAACAACCTACAAGGCGAGAAAGGCGAGCGCGCCTTGCTCTTTTTCAAACAGCTTGGCGTTGAGCTAGTTATCATTCCTTACGATAAACGCGCGAACGATCCAGATAACATTGCCCCTTTGAGCGAAGAGCTCACTGAGACTTTTCACCGGGCTCGTCGCATGGGGCTCACATTGGGTTATCACAATCATGCTCTAGAATTTGAGCCTTTTGAAGAGACTACTTTTTGGGATTTTATTGCCCAAAATACACCACAGGAATTTGCATTGCAGTTAGACGTTGGCTGGGCCAAATTTGCTAACAAAGACCCGGTAGACTACGTAAAACGCTACCCAAATCGAACCCTAACCACACACTATAAAATTAGAAGCTATCAAGGAAAGCCAGCGGCAGTACCTGCCCAAACTCAGGTGATATTGGGACAGGATAATTACGATTGGCAGAGCTTGATTAAAGCCAACATTGAATATGGCGGCACACAGTGGATTGTGATTGAGCAAGAGGAATACCCAGAGCCACTATCCCCCATGCAATCTGTAAAAGCCTCAATGATAGGTTTGCAAGCTGTTCTCAATAACATGAACGACAATTAGGTATTTAATATGCACATACATTCAACAATTAAGCTAAGCATACTCTGCACATTTGTGCTGATTGTAGTCGCATGCTCAACGCCTAATATCGAAATAACGCCACAGGGGTATACAAGCGCACCCACTGCCCTTTTAGTAGAGGGAAACGTGAACCCTATCAATGTTCATCGTTCGCAACCGGCGCTATCTTGGCTCGCTGGGGTTAAAAAACAACGGGCTTTTCAAATTCAGGTGGCAAGCTCAGAGTCGGGGCTGCTAAACGACAACACTGACCTTTGGGATAGCGGTAAGGTTGAGGGCCAATCGTCCCGCAACATTGCCTATGGCGGACAGCCCCTAAACAAAAACGATATTGCTTTTTGGCGAGTCAGAGTTTGGCAAGAAGGCAGCGAGACACCACAGCTGTGGAGCACCATCTCACGCTGGGAAATGGGATTACTCAGCATAGATGACTGGCAAGCCAAATGGCTGCAAGCGGCAGTTCCAAAAGTAGTTGATAGCACAGCGGCAATATCGCATTGGGTTAATTTGGTAGGTACGGTAGAGAATGAAGATGGCAGCATCGGTACGCCCGCTATCGAAAAACTTCATAGCATGCCGACCGCAAGCTTGTTTCGCTATGAATTCACTACAAACAAAGTGATTGAAAGCGCCAAATTGCACAGTACTGCGGGTGGCTATTATGAAATCTTCATCAACGGCAAAAAAGTCAAAGACCGCCTTATGGACCCGGGGCAAACCGATTTTGATAAGCGCATTCTTTACAACACCGACGAGGTCAGTCAATTTATTACGCAAGGTGAAAACGTTATCGCTGTGCATTTGGGCAGTGGCTGGTATGACGAAAATATCGCTTTTAGTCGCTGGAAAAATCCAGACGGTGACTATGCCACGCGAGACAGAGGTTCATACACCTTTGGGCAACCTACGTTTATTGCGCAGTTGGACTTGCGCTTTACCGACGGCAGCACAAGCAGCGTTTATTCGAATGAAAACTGGGTAAGCCACCCATCGCCAATAGTGAAAGAGGGCATATTTTCAGGCGAGGTGTTTGATGCCAACAAAGCTATTAAAGACTGGCATAGCATTAGCCACAGCAATAGCCACAATAATAGCCAGTGGGAAGCCGTCAAGGTACTAGAAACTTGGCCCACCCAAAGTATGCAGCCCCAGCTTTTGCCACCAATACGTGCTGTTAAAGAGATGCGCCCTGTTGCTCTATTAAATCCAAGTGAAGGCGTCTGGGTGTTTGATTTTGGGCAAAACTTCACTGGCTTGCCAAGCGTCAATTTAGACATGCTGTCCTTAGCTCCCGGTCAAGGCTTGTATCTTCGTTTCGCCGAATGGGCCGACGCCAAGGGCAATATTAGTCAATTGAGCGGCGGCAGTTGGGCAACCCACTTAAATGCAGTGAACGCATATATTGCATCTGAAAACAATGAAGGGAGCTGG
The DNA here is from genome assembly GCF_041380235.1 of Glaciecola sp. SC05. Taxonomy (NCBI): domain Bacteria; kingdom Pseudomonadati; phylum Pseudomonadota; class Gammaproteobacteria; order Alteromonadales; family Alteromonadaceae; genus Glaciecola; species Glaciecola sp. SC05. Next base: position 88,865 of record NZ_JBGIYY010000005.1, on the reverse strand, counting down.
ACACCTAGCTTCTCATGGCATGGGTTTCGTTATATCGAGGTCACAGGCCTTAACGAAGCGCCTTCGCTTGACTTAATCACTGCCAATTTAATTCGCAGCGATGTAGAGCGAGTTGGCCATTTTGAAAGCTCCGACCCCTTACTCAATCGCATTCATAACACAGCATTGTGGACTTACGAAAGCAACCTTATGAGCGTACCCTTGGATTGCCCCATACGAGAAAAGGCAGGATGGACAGGTGATGCTCACGCTGCGCTCATTACCGGTAACTACAACTTTAATATGCAAACCTTCTGGCCCAAATATCTAGGCGATTTCAAGACCTCAATCAATATTGCGCCAACGGTTGTTCCGGGCAAACGTACCGGTGCAAAAAAGGTAGATTGGGCGGTTGCAGAAGTCTTTATTGCTTGGGAACACTATCGCCACCATGGAGACATTCAGGTGTTAAAAGACCAATACCAAAGCCTGCTTGAATACATGGAATTTGGCCAAACGCAAATGCGCGACTTTTTGATTAGCACCGGCTATGGCGACTGGTGCGATCCGGTAATTGCACCGGGCACACCTAGGGTTGGCGGCCGCGGCACCCCGCAATGGACCAGCACCACGGTTACCAGTACTGCGCTATTTACGCAAGCGGCAAACTATATGAGCAAAATTGCCCAAGTACTCGGAAAACCCAATGACCAAGAAACATTCACCACCCTGCACAACAACTTAAAAGAAGGTTTTCATCGCGCGCTATATGACGAACAAAGCGGACATTACGGCAGCCAAACTGCCGATGCAATGGCCCTCAGGTTTGAGATTACGCCTGTTGCTCTTAGACAGAGCGTTGCCGATGCTTTGAATAAAGATGTGGTCGAGAAGTGGAAGGGGCACTCTTCAGTAGGCGCTCTGGGGCAAACATGGCTCTACCTAGCGCTAAGCGACTATGGCTACGCCGACACCGCTTTTAATATTTTTAAAGCGCAGGGCTACCCTGGGTTTTCTTATCTTTTTGATGAGTTAGGTGGCACCACGCTATGGGAAAGAAAAGGCGCATTTGACCCAAACACCGGCAGAGGCCCGCTGCGCTCTTTAAATCATCCATTTCACAGCGGATACGATGGCTGGTTCTATCAAGGTTTGGGCGGCATCCGTCCCTTAGAAAACAGCGTAGGTTTTCAAGAATTCATGTTAAAACCCGCTTTCCCAAAAGGGCTGAATGAGGTGGATACGCGCTATGACAGCGGCTATGGTGTTATTGCAAGCGTTTGGCAACGTAAAGGCACTGAGATTCATTGGCGAATTACCATCCCTAACAATACTAGAGCATGGGTAGCACTACCAGATAGAGAGATGCAGTTATACTCGGCGGGCAAATATGAGTTTCGGATACCGCAATAAGGAGTCGACATAATTGGCATCATTTAACTGACTAAACTTAGGTAGTCTATCGTCATTTATTCTACTATCATGGAATGTAATAATGAAAAGTCACTTATCATTACTAGCAACAAATATCGTTCAACAAACCAAACGCCTTGGAGTGGCAAGTTTTATATTGGTTGTGACCAGCAACACAAGTTTTGCAGATGTCACTTTAGAAACCGAAGTCAAAATTACTGACTTTGCGCTGCATTTTAATGGCAAAGACCTTAATCATAACAATCTAGACAGCGCAAACACTGACCCAAATGTCTATGATTATTTTTTTGGCCCCAGTATATCGGCTCACGGAGACGCGGTAAAAACCTACAAGCATTATGTATTTATGACTTGGTATCGCGGCGGTAAAAACGACCGACACGTCATGCTCTCGCGCTACAACAAAAATACCGGCGCAATAGCAACGATAGAATTTGCGCATCGCCACACAGGTTTTAGAGGCGACCCAAACATTGGGGAGTCGCACAACACAATTGGCTTAGCGGTAAGCCCTATCAATGGCACGATTCACATGGTGTACGACCTGCATGGCTACGATGACAATAACCATGGTGGTAAATTTAAAGACGACTTTTTTCGATATTCTTATAGCACTCCAGGTACGGCAGACTTGCCTGATGAGGAATTTACCCTCGATAAATTTGTAAAAGACACCAGCTCAATTAGTGAAGGTCCTGACGATTACAAACACCTCACCATGACCGGAGATTTGAGCGATAAAAATGACTTTGCACGTTTAACTTACCCTAAGTTTTTTACCACCACCGACGGCACCTTACTACTTTACATGCGCCTTGGAGGTAACAATAATGGCGCTTATGTATTTAATCGCTATGATGCAAAAGAGCAGCATTGGTCCACATTCACCAAGTTTAATCATAATAACCAGATAACCCAAGGAAACCCTTATAATTGGGGTTTGTACGGAAACATGAAGTATATCAATGGCAAGCTTCGGGTTGGTTTTCAACAACGCTCTAATAACAACAAAGATAAATACCTTTACCAAAACGGTGTTTACTATGCTTATTCAGACCACCCTGAAGGCTCTGGCGATTGGAAAAACCATAAAGGTGAAAGCATGACCTTTCCTTTAGTTAACACCGACGAAATAAAGGTATTTGAACCCGGTGATTATATTTCTCATATAGAAGAAAACTCTGTTCATATTGTAGGTGGATTTGACTGGACGGTCACTGAGAAAGGCGATATTCATATCATCAGCCTTGTCCGTTCAACAGACCGTGCGCGTGAGGATTATCAAGAGCTTCCATTACATTCTTATAAGCCAGCAGGTGCAAAAGAGTTTATCGTGTCAACCGACTTCAGTGGTGCCTCCTCTATCTACACTGCAGGTGACGATATCTACATTATAGGGCTTAATAATGGCTTCCCCTATATTGAAAAAGCAAAAGGCGGCACTAACGACTTTCAGCGTGTTTATGAAGCCTCACAGGGTAAAAAATTTGAACATGGCGTTATTTATATCAAAGATGGAAAAGTCTACTATTATTTGATGGAAAGTCCCGCTAAAGCATTACAAACAACGCAAGCGCTGTATTTACAGATCATAGATTTAGGCTTAACCACTAGTAAGTGATGTCAGTGCTTTACGGTAAAGCTAAGCATCTCACTTTCGGTGTATCCGATACGGTGAGCAAGCACACGGTATTTTTCGCCTTCACGTACCTTAAACGGCCCTTGATAGAGCTGCCAGCCTGCTGTGTCAGATGATGCTGGCAGCGCTTGATAAGAAATCGTTGCCCCTGGAGTATCACTGCTCAATGTGAGTAAACCTTCTTTGACCGACATCACAGGGGCTTTGGTTAGTGGCTTTTTTGCATGCCCTTGCCAAAGCTCCGCTATGAGTTTACGCTCAGGGTGATTTGGATTGTCGCCTATCTCGTCTAACCAACGTATATTTTCAGCACGCATCGCCGCCAGTATGTGTTGATATTCAACCTCGCCCGCAAGGTTGTTTAACTCATGCGGATCGGCAATCGTATCAAATAGCTCTTCGAGTGGTTTTGATTCTCTAAACCACTGCGCCTGCGCTTCGGTCAGTTGTCCGGCTTCGCGCAAGCGCAATAGCTCTTGCATGGTGGGTATTTTTTCTCGATATGCGACGGGTAAATAATATCCCTGCTCTGGTCGGTAGTTACGAATATATTTATATCGCTTATTTTTGACGGCGCGAATGCTATCGGTAAACCCATCAAAGCGGTCAGCAGCAGCGTGAATATATGTACGTTCTCCATCAGCTTGCTGCGTATATTCATCAAGAAAATTGACGCCATCCATATGAGCGGGGATCTGCCGTCCGGCTAAGGCTAGTGTAGATGGAGGGAAATCAATGAAACTGATCAGTTGATCATCCTTTGTGCCACCATTTTGAGCATTAGGAAAGCGAATAATCATAGGAACCTTAAGGCCGCTATCGTAAATCAAGCGTTTTTGCCGTGGCAGCGGCCCCCCGTGATCTGAATAAAATACAATCACCGTGTTATCAAATAGGCCATCGTCTTTTAACTGCTGCAGGACTGCTGCAATTTGTTTATCAGTCTCGGCGAGGTTATTGTATACCTTCCACATATCTCTGCGCACAAGATCGGTGTCTGGCAGGTAGGGAGGGATCGGAAAATCAATATCTTTGCTAACGTGTATTGGCGTGTCTTGCTCTGCGCTTTTAACCGAGTGCTGTTGCGGCAAAGCATTAATTTTTGCTTCATCATCAGAAAAGTAATGCCTTGATTCAATCAATCTGAAGCCATAAGGCTCAAACAAGCCAGATTCATGTGTTGTGGTAAAATTTACCACCGCAAAAAACGGCTTACCCTCAGGACGCTTTCGCCAATGAGCGTGGGGACCGCTTTCATCCCAAGCAGCCCTTGGTGGGGTAAATTGATAATCTGTTTTTAAGTTATTAGTGGTGTAGTAGCCAGCCTCTCGCATATATTGACTGAGCATTTTTGCTTCCGGCGGCGGCACGGCTTCGTATTTTGGCAGCCCCGTGGTTTCCGTATTAGAAGTCGTGCGCATATGATTAGCGCCAATGCCAGAAGGATACATTCCCAAAGCCAGAGCCGCGCGACTCGGTGAACACACACCCGACGTCGAATACACATTGGTATAGGTAACGCCCTGCTCCGCCAAAGCGCTGATGGCTGGGGTGTCGATAGTGTTATCGCCGTATGCAGCTAGTATTGGGCTCATGTCCTCTACTACTAGCCATAGGATATTGGGCGTTGATAGGCTTAATGCCTTGCGTGGTGTATCTGCATCTATTGCACTATTCCACTTAGAACTCGCCGAAAGATTGAAACTAAGGCAAACGAAAAGAATAATAAATTTGCACTTGTTGCTTAGCAATTTCATAAAATAAAGACCACCGTTGTTTGGATGTCGCCTACTGCGCAAAGTACGCAGAAGTTGAAATATTTCCAGTAGTAAAATACCTTAAGCAAACAAAATCAATACTTTTTAATCAAAACAAGTCATAATTACTCGGCTAGTTTAGTATAAACTTAGTATTCCTTATACGCTAGCCGGCAGTATGTCAGTGTTATCATGTTGATCTTTACAGAACTTTTACACAATAACAGAGCTCACATCATTACAATATGAGCGAGTTTGACTTACTATAGAATGGCAGGACCAAAGATACAAAACTCACAAATTAGGCAGTCCCCGATGCACAAACAAGCGCTTTTATTTATTCTATTATGCTTCTCTTTCTCCACCATGTCGGCAGATATTTTTTTAGCCGACCGCCAGTTTACTGAAAAAAAGTATGAACAAGCAAAAGCGTCTTATCTAGAAGCGGCGGAACTAGGCAATCCTCACGCCTATTATCAATTAGCAAATATGTATTTCAACGGTCTCGGCGGCGATAAAGACCCCATCAACGCGATGCTTTATTTTTATTTAGCAGCCGAGCAAAACTTTCATAATTCAGAAAAGTTAATTACCGATATTTTAGCCTCACTATCGCCTGACGAAAAAGATAACGTGCTGAAAATATTAGACGAATACAAACAAAGCCACGGCAAACAGCAGATTTTGCAACGATACTTTCCAATTATCGATAAAGAAAAACAACAAACTCTACTTACATTCAACGGTGAAGAAACGCTGAAAACAGTCTTTCATCCTGAAGATGCTGACATGGAAAACTTTATGTCAACATTTGGAGGCGATACCTTTTTTGAAGACGACGGAAGCTCTGACTTTGCAGAGGATTCTATTGAGTTGCTTATATCGACTCCAAAAACTCCGTTTTTGATACTGGATCATGATATTCATACCGATGGCTCTGTTCGTTATTCAACTCAGGTGCAAAAATTCGGTTTATATAAACCACTCCTCGAGCAATTTGCCTTGTTCCCACTAGCAACTCCTGAATTCAATGGCACACCCGTTGATTTTGCCAGCAGAACCTATCTTGGTGCAGCGGCTCTAAACAAATTTGCCTTGCTGAACGAAAATCCGAAAATATATGAGCAGGTAATCCGCCAAACTCGCAAATTTAAAAATGGTAAAACAATTAGTGATCGTTTTAACCTTGCGATTCTAATGCTAAACTTTCCTTGGGTTGAGCAAACAGAAAATGAGGCTGAAGAAATACTGCTGAGTTTGTCAAAGCAAGGCCACTCCCCTGCAATGTACGAGTATGGATTTAAGTTATACCGCGAGCAAAGAGATATTGAACAAGCTATTTTTTGGATTTCAGAAGCCAGCAAATATGGCTTAGTGCGGGCAGAATATCGCCTCGCAAAAATATTACAATCCAGTCCGTGGGTGATTAACGATGAAAAGAAAGCCCTATTTTGGTTTGAGTCAGCAATGGAAAAAGGAGAAATATCAGCTCGGATTCGTGCCACCGATATCTTATTTACGAGTACAGATGAATCCATTCAAAGTTACGACTTGGCTGTCGAATATTTAAAAGTACTAGAAGAGTTTGGCATTGATGACCCTGAGTATCATTATTTAACTGCTCTCAAGTTCAAACAAGGCGAACACCGCAATATCAAACTTGCCGTGGAAAATTTAGAAAAAGCGATATTCAGAGGACAGTTAAACAATTGGGACGTGTCTGCTTGGCAAGATCTTTTACGCGATATCACCACTGGCAAAATATTTGTGACCGATTTCGAGAGCTAGCATATGAAAATCGCACAACAATACGTAAGGACCTAATGCTAAGCAAGCTATTCAAAGATGCTTGTGTAAGAAACAAGTACCTTTGCGTGAGACGTTTACTTAGGCTGATGCCAGAAAGCCTTCAACAAACGGCTATTTGGAATGTTGAATTGTCGTAACTTAGAGCCGTCATTTAACCTTGATTGACTGAAAAGTTAGTTCATGACCAAAGTTACAGTGAGCTATGTGGTATTTGAGCGACAGCTAACGACAAATAATAGCAGACAGTCAACGCTTACCTTTGGGACAAAAATGCGCAGGCGATAATCTCAAAGTGCCACGTGTTTGTGTCCTAGTGACCGAAGAGGGGGTGACAATAGCGTTTTGTTAGCCTTTTATCTGTACATTTTTATTTTATTAGTTCTTCGACTGGGAACACACCCAATTTCAGTTGGTTTCTTTTCTTACATTTGGGACACTCCCAACTGATACCCTGTTTTATTTCATAATTCCAAAGTTCAACCAATTTATCGCACTCTTTGTTTGAGCACGGAACCTTATGCATATGAGGTTTCACAGTGTACGAAAGAGGTTTACTTTCACTTGGAAATAAGGTGTATGTAGCTTCGCAAGAAGGGCAAGGTGCATACAAATTCTCACTCTGTTGAGGCTGTCCTTCAAAAGGTATTCGTCGAAAAACCTTTCCTTCGCAATTATTACAAGTCCAATCAATCGTATTTTTGATATTAAGATTAAAAATTGGGGAAGATAGCACTTGATCAGCTATTTGTATAAGCTCCCAACAAGTCTTTGATATTTTTTCAGCCGTGGGACTTTTATTTCCTTCAATGTTTTCTATAGTCGGAGTGTGTAGAAATGCTCCTAATTTATCGTAATATTTTTTAATTTCTTGGAGCGAAAAGACTAATTCTTGGCCCAGCGATTTCATGTTATCAGGTGATGGCTCACCAGTCTTTTCATTTATTCCAATTGCCAGTCCCGCACCTTGGTCTGCATAGCTATCAATTTCTAATAGAAAATTTAGTAGCTTTCTCGGCTGCCAAATTCTGAATGCTTTAGCAGGTAATTCCTTTCTATAAACTTTTGCCCTATCGTAGATTAGAGCTTCTAGTAACATCCTTAAATCAAGTGCTGCATAATTCAGTCTAAATTCATGTTCTGACTGTATATGAGCTTTGGCACTTTCTAATAATTTAGAAGAATGATTCCGATAGTTCATCAATGCACCCCGATGACTAACACTTGCAGCATGGGCCCACAAAAAAGCGCAGTGTTTTGGGTTTCCCAGCGACCAGCGGGAGAGAATACTTGCATTTGTTAGATTTCTTAACCTCACTCATCTTCATTCTCGGTTAGATCTATCAAAGATTCCATTCTTCTAGCTATGTGTTTGTCAGCAGTCAGAAGCCTAACTTTTTTATGTGTCTGCAAATCAATTAGCTGATCTCGTATGAGTGCTGCCGATTCAGCAACAATTTCTCTGATAATTGGTGCTGCGGTGTTGCTATAGTAAACGTTCCGAACGTTACCGAAAGTAGTAAGGCCTCCGGGTGTTCCGATATACGTCAATACGAGCCAAAGAACGATATCTTTTCGTATTTCCTCAGGGCAGTAATCCAGCCCGCCTATTTCTCGAAATGAACGGAGTAGTTCCCCATGCTGGTTGTACGCTGCCCAATTTGTTCCTACCTGCTTCATTTGTACTAAGACTTCAGTGAAAAAATCCTTTAGTTGATTTTTCCTCAAGTAAGGAAGCGATCCGCTCGCAAGTGCGACACGAACATGACGTCTTTCTAGTTTACTTCTCCCGACTTTTTCCTGAAGATGCTGTGCCACTTGAAGCTTAACAGGGTTTTGTATGTGCTGCTCAAGCCCGTTGAGAATTGAGAATGCATTCTGTTGGACGATGTCAGATTTGCTTTTATCAAGAGCAATTGAAATTAGGAATTTAAGTATTTCAGTTTGACGTGGTTGGGGCGCATGAGCAAAGTCATCTACCAATGTATCTGATGCAGTAACAGGTTCTGACTCTTCTACGATATCCTTGACATCAGTAACCTTTAACAAGTGGATTGGGTCTTTCTGAAGAATAACTTCTATACATGTCTTAAAGATGTATACGCAATCTTCTACACCCGCCTCGTACTCATCGTCTTCGTGCTCTAAATCCCTTCTGATCTCGTAGCACCTAGAGACTCGCCTCCATTCTGGGCGTGAAAGCAGACCCATTCGATACGCCAAATCAATTACTTTTGCAGTTGAGTAGTTTTCGATATCTTCTGCGGTTTCGACAGAAGGGAGCTTATGGGATTTCGCCGCCTCACCGGCGATATCTAAACCCGCAATAATGATTTTTTCTTTTAGATCGTGAATTGCGGCATTCAGCAGCCTTTGGCAAGCGCTACTCGGGTCGACAGAAACGAGCCTCTGGACACGCGAGATCAGGCTCTTTGCTTTCCACGCCGGACGAATTTGATCAAGCAACGCTGGAACACCGGACGCCTCGACGAGTGCCGCGTTTGGGGAAACTACCGCAATATCTTGATTCTTGCTCATACTTTTCCTTCAAATCTAACAGCTAATTACTGTGACTTTATATTAACCGCGTTTCCCCTGAAAAACCATAATCTGTGTTTTCATAGGAAAACATTTCCGACTGTCTGCTTCACGTACACAGGTGCCGGAGCTTTACACAAACTACAGCCTAGTTGTTCTAATCAAGCCCAATCGGCCCCCTTCAAATAAAAATTCTCATAGCTTCATTACCAATTAAAAATATCCAACATGATTATGCTTGCACGTTTAATCCACCCGCTTCGTCTTTTTAAACATCAAACGCACGGGGCCAATCAAGCCAGAACTTGCTTTCTCGTCACTTGCTTTAAAAAAGGGCTGGGTGGTGAAGGTGATGCGCTCAGTAGGCGGTGGCGCTTCGTTGTTTTTATACCAATCCACCATAAGCGTGGTGACATTATTACTTGTCGTGGCGACTTCAAATCCGCTAGTGTCAGGTAATGCTTCATCGGCAATAAGGCGGTTGACCCACAAATTAGCAACTTCAACTCTCAATACATTTTCACCTGTTTTTAAATATTCAGTAATATCTAATTGGTGAGGGGGCATCCAACTTACGGCCACATGTTTATCATTTACATACACACTGGCACTTACCGCTACAGTACCTAAGTCTAACCAAGTTTCACTTGAATTGTTTTCTTCTATTGTAAATTTGCTTTGATAGCGGGCGGTGCCTGAATAGTCTTGTATCTCTTGTTCAGGATGCACTGCCCAATCCACTAGCTGCTTAAAGGTAAAAGTTTTATCTAAGCCATAAAACCCGTCAAAAGTGACCTGCCAAGGGCCATTCAATTGTTGGGGCTCAGGCAGTTGGTTAAAGCTGATTTGCTGTTGCGCTGAAAGTTGATAGTCACCTAAACGCTCAGCAGTCGCGTTGAGTTGATGACTTTCGTCAAGGGATAGGATTAGCCCTTTTTCGAGGCTTGCTTTACTGTGCTCACTGGGTGAAATGCGATTTACATCACCGGCATATTCTCTAAATACAACAAACATAGATTGGTGCTTTTCCAACAAAAACTGCACACTGGTTTGCCCATCGTTATCCAATGCAAATACGCCTGTTTTGCGAATTTCGCCGGTGATTGGATCCCAAAGTTCTGGAATTTTGTTAGCCACGTCAAAACTTGCCTCAAACACAGCAGCAGAGTCTTTAGGGTTATATAGAAAGTAGAAATCGGCATCTGCGCTTTTACGATGGGTATAAAACACATCTTCGATGCCTTTTACGTTCATATCCAAGAAAAATCCATTTTCTTCGTATAATGATGGCAAATCTAAGCTCGAGTAGGTGGTTTTTTGTGACCATATGTAGTCAAGCATTTGCGTAAACGAGGCTATATCAGTCTCACTTGCCCGCCAATTAGCTAATTGACTGGGGCGTTTGCCAACAATTACAACGCCTTGCTTTGCGAGGTCATATAAAGAGCGTGTAGATTCAAGACTGATGCTATCGACATTGGTTAAATATAACCATTTATAGCTCGCGCCATTGGGTAAGACTAAGCGGGAATCTGACGCACTGAGCTGTTTGTTTAAAACCTCTGAATTTAAGCAGTCGTAGTTGATTGATGCTGGTAATACTTGCATGGCTTTAAACTTGTCTGGACACGCCGTAGGCGAGGCATCGCCTAAATACCAAAGTACGTCAGATTGGGCGACACCCTGCCGCAATAGGTACTGAGTTCGCGCCATGTAAGTGAACCAAGCTTTACCAGCCGTATTCCACCACGGCTGAGTGCGATCAAAATGCGAGCCCCAGCGATTCATGGTCATTCCAGGCATAACATGTGTATTTGCCTGATGCGCAAAGCGATGAAAGACCATTTCATTGACACCAAGAGCGTATCCTCTATCACCGTCTATTTTTGCCATAGCAGGATAAAAGCGCCAATTATGATTTTGCTGCGCGGTAAAGGCTTCTGCAGAGGTGATGTTTTTGCCATATATACGACTCGCTGAAGCTGCCGCTGCAATCTTCATATTGTCGCGCTTTAACCAAAACTCACCCATCGGAATATCTGCTGCGCCGCCGGCATCGAGATCATTAAAGGGGCCAAAGCCATAGGGTTCAATGTAGGTTTTTACGCCGTCTTTATTGGCTAGTTCGGTAAAATAACGATAGTAGTTATCGACAATTAATTCACCGTTTAATTGGCGCGTATCCCACAATACACCTTCGGATATATGGGCGTTATCGACAAATTTTCCTGCAAATAGCGGTAGATAAGGCATTAGACTATAAGCAAAGCGTTTTTCAAATAGCGACTCATAACCATGCGTCCAGTTTTGTCCACCGACCTCGTAGCTATCAATTTCGACAAATTGCGTAGCATTGGGCGCAACGACTTTGGCACGATCTAAGACTCTCTTGAGATATGCTTGGTAATGAATCGCAAATGCTTCGCGGCTGAATTTATCGACTTCAAGGCCAGTTCCCTCTTTGGATGCAGGAATATTTACCGCACCAGTACTGGTGTAGCCAAAGCGCATAATTGTCCATTTGCCGGGCGGCAGCTGTGCATCTAACTGACCATCGGGTGTCATGTTAGCGCTCAAATCAATAACTGAAGACGATAAAATAATATCCTTTTCTGACGGCTCACCAATATTCTTAAAATTAACATAGTCGGTTCTAGCAACAGAGCTTCTGCCTAAGTAGTTATCAATTAAGTGATTGGCCGATAACGACATCTCTTGCACGTAAAAGGTTTGGTTTGCATACAAGCGGAAGTATTTGGCAGTCGCGGGTTGGATGACGGCGTCAGCCGCCCACAAATTTTTGCCCGGTCGACGGGTATCGAACTCTTCATGAAAGCTAAACTTTTTGCCATCGTTAGAGGTGTAAAGCGCAAATTTGAGGCCTCGCCCGCTAAAGAACAAAGCGTCGATACTTCGGACAGTCTGCGCATTGGCATATGCAAACTGGATCCATGGCATCTCATTAGTTTCAAAGCTAGGCTGACTGTCGATGTTTGAATCAAGCACAACGCTCGATGCAAAGTTTGCTTGATAAGAAATTTCGGTATGCGCTTGACTACGCTGATCAGACACAATGTCAGGTTCAAAGCTATCATTTGAGGCGCTAATGGTGGCTATCATTTCGGCGTTTTGAATATCAGCTTCTAGGGAAGGATAGGCAATAATGGCGATGTCCTCATAATAATCAAACAAAGCGTCTGCTTGCTGTAATGGCACTGAAATAGCCCCGCCTTCAGTAATATGCTCTGTCCACACGACTTTTTTCATTGAATGCTCGGGAGTGACCCATGGTCCGCCGCTTGAGGTCCAGCCGTCTGAATTATGTATCCCAAAAGACAAACCTAAGCGCTCAGACTCTGCTGCCATATGAGTAATGATATCGACGTGACGGTCAGAGTTGAATTTAATGTCGCCTATAGGAATACCTTGAGTCACATTAAACAAAATAGTGCCCCCTACTCCAACTTCGTCGAGGGCTTCTAAGTCTTTTGTAATGCCAGCCTTTGACATATTGCCGCTCATCGCATGAAACCATGTTAAGGGTTTGGTCGCATCCGTCGGGTTAGCAAAATGCTTTTCTAGCGAGATGTCTTTTTGTGCGCTTTGTTGCACCTGCAGTTTTGCATCTAATGATTGATTCGCGTCGTCTGGTTTACCTGAGCCGCAGGAGAATAAAGCAAGCGTTAATAAGAAAGCCGAAGTATTTTGAATTTTCATGGCGGTTTACTATTCTCCAATTTTGAAATCGTACACATATATGGGAGATGACTGCCCATACTCATCGTTTTCAGGTTGTCTATGCCAGATTAAGCTGAGCTTCCCTGAAGCTATTAAGCTAAGGTCCCAAGTGATATAACCACTTTCAATGGTGTGAGGCTCAGTGGCAAGTTTAGATAGGGGAATCTCTTGCCAGTCGGTAAAATCGTTTTCACGTCTAGAATAGTAAATTTTTGCCTGTTGCCTGCCAGTCATCGCGAACATTCTATCGCCTATTGTTCGCACACTGACATTTGATGCGCTAAAACCAAAATCTTGTGTATGCCAACTACCATCTTTTTCGCGTTGATAACGATGTAAAATGCTATTTTCAGATGGGCTTGGTTTATGTTCGATAAACGCGTGATAGATACCTGTCTTAGCATCAATAACCGAATTTAATGAGACATTAGACGGCATCAACGGAGTCGGTATATCAATCACCTGCAAACCTTGAGTTTCTACAGACAGCTTTTCACCTTTACTGGTATCAACCACTAGCTCACCGCTTGAACGATGCCATGTAATACCTTCGTCATCGCTGTAAGCGTAGTATAAGCCTTGGTTGCAGTCGCGGCCGTCGTTTGATCCCCCAGGATTGCAATTAACCGGCCTTTCTCTGAATAACCAACTAATATGCATGCGCCCATTGGCATCCACTTTAGGCCCTCCGAGTATATAAGGACCGCGACTAGTGGATTCAGTATTGTCGGTTACAGTTTTAACAAAGCGTCCGTCTCGAGAAGATATTTTACGGACAAAATCCCATTCACTGCGATTGGCATCGTACCTTGCAAGAGTCATTTCACCTCGAGTCGACCCACCGCTTCTAAAGTACATGAGTAAGTTTCCGGTCGGGAGGTCGTGAAAAGTCGGATAGGTCACTCTACCAACCGCATCCTTACCCAAGCCCATATTGCGTTCAAATGCAAAAACCTTGTCATCCCACACGACCGCTTCAGGATTATCTGCGACCCCTTTAATCGTTCTCGCATAATTAACTCGGTCAGTGTTGTGATGGTCAAAGCTAATATGGATTGCCCCATCCCCTCTTGATATTGCGATAGACGCGCGATTGTGCGCATCATGGGAGGTTACGCGATAGACAGGTAGCGTAGAGTGCTGCCATTTATCGCTGCCCTCTTTTCGCCTCGCAATAATTACCTCAGCAAAAAAGTCACCAAAACCGCCTCGATCTCTTGCACTGTAGTAAATAACATATTGATAGCCATTGTAACTTATGGCGCTCGCACCCAGCGGCCCTTGAAACATCGGCTTGCCATTTCGTGCTCTGTCGCTCCCATCGGAGGTATGTGAGGCTGCGGTTAACATAGACTGTTGGCTTAGCTCTGCGCGCGAAAACAGTGTTAATTCATCTGCAGCGCTTATGGAATGATACATGCTCAAACTAAGTAGCAATGACACTTGAACGATGTAACCAAAGATGGCATTTATACTGCGCACAAACTCACCCATTGATTGAAATTGATTTTATCTGACTTCATTTGATTACACAGTAACACTTGACATTTCGAATGTAAATTTAAAGTAAATGAAAGAGATAAAGCCGCTATTTGCCTCTGTCCAAGGCTATTTGGTAGCTGTTAATGGCACTGAATTATAAAAATAGCATGGTTTTATCTTCAGGCTAGTGTGCAAATCACACTTTATGATTCGACTGGGGGGCTTAGCACCATCAAATTTCTTGACTGATCCCGCATTCTTACAAAAAGGATAAAAATCAACGCGCCTCCCCAACGCTTTTTGTCGATTTACCGGAATATACAGTTTAATGTCTTTTGATAGGGGCATTACTGATATGTAACAGTTTCATCCGTTCAAAATGAAACTTCATCGACGGCAATTGGCAACGATGCTTCCATAATACCGCGTGGTGAGCATCATTTTTAGGCTCAGGTCCAGCAATCATTTGATTACCCTTTTGGGTATTAATTGCCTTAGCAGAGCGCCCATCAAAGAAGCAATTGCATTGCCATGGAACTTCACCTAGATCCTCGAATTGTAAAATCCAGCCATCACTGTCTGGCTGGGGTTTTCCCATTTTGTTGAGAGTTTACACGCTGTGCTTGCATATTGAAGCCAGCGGTATCTGTTTTTTCTGGGCAATTCGTTGCACAGCCAGAAGTTATGAGCGCAGCCGCTAGTGATAGTAAAAATATTGCTTGGTAATTAACATTTTGTTGTTTATTAAACGGTATAATATGATCAGGCGTTTAGCAGACCAAACATCTATTTTATTAGAATTCTATAATGGCCTGAATTAACCGCGATGATCTGAGAGTTTTTAATATCTTGAACCCTCATTAAATCCTTTTCTTCTAAAACTTGGCCGTTAATAGTAACTTGTTCTCCCAAGGCAATTTTTCGTTTATCTTGAGTATATTGCCATGTCGGGATCTCAATCTGAGCTTGTGTGTTTGGCGGAATAGTGAGGTCCATGGCCAACACACCATTGCTGAACTGCCATTTAGATTTTATTGTCCCATAAGGTGATTTATATTCTGCTTCAGCAGATGTTAAATGCGCTGAAATTAGCGGTGCAATGCGAATTTTTTTATAGCCCGCACTCAGTGGGCTTATACCGGCGATGCGATCATATAACCATTGACCAATTGCGCCGTACGCATAATGGTTGAGTGAGCCAGCTCGATCGGCATAACCTTTATCATGTGTGTAACCATCCCAGCGTTCCCACACCGTGGTTGCGCCTTGCGTTACAGAATATAACCATGACGGATAACTTTGTTTAAACACTAAATCAAAGGCAATATCAGCACGGCCAATTTTATCTAATACAGGCGCGATCAGTGGTGTACCCAAAAACCCTGTACGTAAATGCCCATTTGCAGCATCAAAAGTGGCTAGTAAATATGGCACTGCTTTTTCGGTCATCTGCTTATCTAATAAGTCAAACCCTATGGCTAACAAGTAGGCTGTTTGTGCTTGTTCTCCAACCTGTAATCGTCCGTTATTAGCAAAGAAATGTTCTTGAAATCTTGCTTTAATTTGAGCCAATAACCGGCTGTATTTTTCGATATCCGCCTGTTTGTTTAATACTTTCGCACTGTTTAACGTGTACTCAACTGAACGAGCGTAAAAGGCGGTTGAGATTAAACTGTTGTCTGTTTCACCACGGCGTGAATCTTCTCGTTTTGAGTAGGGTTGCAACCAATCACCTACCGTCGACATTTCGCTAATACCGTTTTTTAACTGGGTTTGATGATATTGGATCCAGCGGGTCATCATCTCGTAATTTTCAGCGAGGATTTTTTTATCACCAGTGCGCCAATAAATATCCCATGGAATGGTGACTGCCGCATCAGACCAACCTGCTTGGGCAATTTTACCCACCTCATTAGGAACAACAACAGGAATACTGTTATCGTCAAATTGCTCTTCACGAATCGATTGTAACCAAGCAGACCAAAAGGCATGACTATCAGCAATAAAAAGTGAGGTGTTGGCAAAAGCTAAGGCATCACCAGTCCAGCCTAAGCGCTCGGCACGTTGTGGACAATCGGTTGGAATATCCAGAAAGTTGCCCTTTAAACCCCATTCAATATTAGATTGAAATTGGTTTAATTCTGGGTGGGAAGTGGTGAATTTACCGTTTATATCAAAATCTGTGTGTTGTACTACGCCCGTTACCCATGAAAGCTCAGGTTCAAATGCAGGGTCAAAACCACTGAGTTCCACAAATCTAAATCCATGAAAGGTAAATTGCGGTTGCCACTCAATCACGCCATCTGCTTTGGCGGTATAAAAATCTAGTTGTTTGGCGCTGCCTAAGTTTTCAGTAAACAACGAACCGTCTTTATTGACTCCTTCACCAAATCGTAAATGTAAAGTTTGGCCCTTCTTCATTGGCAGTTTTATTTTGGGTACGCCGACCATATTCTGGCCTAAATCAAATACTGTTTTACCATCAACTTGTTGGATAGCTGATGCAGGTAATTCCTGTTTGTTTTTCGAGGTGAAATGACGTTTGGGCTGCAGTAGCACTTGTGGCTCTAATGCCGTTGTTGTCACGTTTGACCAGTTCGACGCATTATACCCCGTTTGATGCCAAGCGCGGTGTTCATCAACTAATTCATAGTTAGCATCATAACGCTCACCATCATATAAGCCAGAGCTACGAATAGGCCCATTTTGTGTGGCTTGCCAGTTATCATCGGTGATCACCATTTGTTTGCTGCCGTCGCTGTATTCAATTTCAAGTTGGGCTAACGCTTTGGGGGTGAGATTTAATTTCTTATACCAATGACGTTTCGGGCCAAAACGGCCGGCATACCAACCTTCTGCCAGCTGAATACCAAAGGTATTATTTCCTTGTTCCAGTTGCTCTGTTACATCATAAGTTAAGGTTTCAATACGTTTTTTATATGGTGTGTAACCCGGTGTTAAAATGTCGTCACCAATACGTTGACCGTTAATAAAGGCTTCAAATACACCTTTGGCGGTAATGTATAGTCGCGCTTGTTTTACCGTTTTATAGTGATTTGAATTGATGTCAAATTCAGTGCGTAAATGTTGCGGGATATGAATCGGTGTACCGTAACTATTTAGTTGGATTGGTGCTGTTTGTTCGATTTCAATCCACCTTGCCACCCAATCACTGTTAGACAATAAACCTAATTCAAAGTGTGCAACATCACTCCAGTTTGATACCTTTCCTTGTTCATTCCAATAACGCACTTGCCAGTATACTTGCTGCCTTGAACTGAGCGCTTTACCTTGATAATCAACAAAAGTACTTTGCGAACTTGTAACAACATCGCTGTTCCATAAGTCTGCATTATTGGGCAATGATTCTGCCTGACTTGCTACAACAATTTGATATTTAGTTTGGGATAAAGCTGTATTGCTCGGCTCGAGCTGCCATGAAAAATTGGGTGTTGCATCATAAAACCCAATTGGATTTTTAAAACCTTCATTGATCTTTAAGCCATGAGGAGCGCTTGTTATTTCGCCATCATCATTTAAGCTACAGGCAGTTAAGAACGTGGCAACGATCAGCATCAACAAAAAGGGCAACAGAGAAAAGTTAACTTGCTGATTTTTTATTGTTGTCAGGTTGGTCATAGTGGTACTCTTTTTTATTAATATGTTTTTATTAATATGTTTTTATTATGATTGGTTTTGTGTTGACTAAATCTGATGAACCAACCCTGTTATTTGATAAAACCCAGGTAATTTCTTGTTAAGAAACTGCTTTTTCAGGCCATCATTTTCGGGAACTTTAATGCCATTAATTTTGAGCGATTTCACCTGCGACAAATCAAAATTGGCGTGACTATTTTTGGGAATAGTAACCTGCATATCTAGCTGACCTTGTGTGATACGCCAGGTAACACTTACCTCTCCTTGTGGTGTTTTATAGCTACCGCTAGCCTGATTTAAGCGATGGTTAAATTGCGGTTTAATGGTGATTTCTTTAAAGCCTGCACTTGCGGGGTTGATGCCTAAAATGCCTTCATAAAACCATTTCGCCACTGCACCATAGGCATAATGATTGAGCGAATTCATGGATTCTTTACTAAAACCGTCTTGTAGTGAATATGAGTTCCAACGCTCCCAAGTCGTGGTTGCGCCATTATTGATAGAGTAAAACC
The DNA here is from genome assembly GCF_041380235.1 of Glaciecola sp. SC05. Lineage (NCBI taxonomy): Bacteria > Pseudomonadati > Pseudomonadota > Gammaproteobacteria > Alteromonadales > Alteromonadaceae > Glaciecola > Glaciecola sp. SC05. The sequence continues at coordinate 70,323 of NZ_JBGIYY010000005.1, read as the reverse complement.
ATGAGGGGTAGGTTTCTTTAAACAATATATCAAACATCAAGTCGCTACGGCCTATGCTTTGTAATACAGGGGCTAATAAGGGCGTGCCTAAAAACCCCGTGCCTAAATGTTTATCGCTGGCTTCAATCGTATCCAATAAATATTGCTGTGCATTTTTAAGGTCTTGACCCTCAAACAACCCAAACGCCAGTGGCAACAAATAACTGGTTTGCGTTGACGCACTTTTTACCTTTGTATTTTCATCAAAAAACTGTTGGCGAAAGGCGTGTTTTACTTTATTTAAGGTCTCAGTATAGGTTGTGGCATCGTCTTCATAACCCAGTACCTTGGCTATTTTAGCGGCGTAATCTAATGAGCGTGCATAATAGGCAGTCGATATTAGGTTCTGTGGTGTTTGTCCTTTTTTAGCGTAAGGTTGCAACCAATCTTTGAAGCCACGTAAACTCGAAGTGTATTGTTCTGACTTAGATTGATGAAATGCTAGCCAACGCTTGATCATGTCATAGTTGTCTTGCAAAAATTGTTTGTCGCCATTTAATAAATACAACTCCCAAGGAATGATCACGGCAGCGTCACCCCAGCCAGCAGAGGCTAATTTACCAAAGCCATGCCCCTTGTTTGGCACAAAGTTTGGTACACCGCCGTCTTTTGCTTGAGCTTCTCTGACCGACTGCATCCATGCCGCCCAAAAGCCATACACATCAGCCATGTACATTGACGTTGCGGCGAATACTTGAGCATCACCGGTCCAACCTAAACGCTCATCACGCTGTGGGCAATCGGTGGGAATATCTAAAAAGTTGCCGCGCAAGCCCCAAATTACGTTCTCAGAGAGTTTATTTAACTTGGCATGAGAGCTTTTAAAATTGGCATTCACATCAAAATCTGAATGCAACACCCGACCTTTCACCCAACTTAAATCAGGAATTTTAGATTGATCAAAGCCTGAGACTTCAACATATCGATAACCATGAAAGGTAAAGGTAGGTACATACTTAATCTGGCCTGATTGAGCGGGTGTGTAGTAGTCGGTTGCTTTTGCGGTACGTAAATTTTTAGTATAAAAAGTATTTTTATCTAAGGCTTCAGAAAAACGAAAGGTCATTTGTTGATTTTCAATACCAGGCAGTGATAATTCAGGCACGCCCACCATGTTCTGCCCCATATCAAACACCACGACACCCGGTTGTGGATTAGCAACTTCAACAATATTGACCGCTGGGATAGTTAATTTTACTGCCGACACTTGATGGCGTTTTGGCGCTAACGCTACTTGTGGTTCGATGGTTTCGGTGATCACTTTGTTCCAATTATTAGCGGTAAAATTAACCGTATTCCAACCCGGCATTTCATGGTTAGCATCATAGGTTTCACCATCATAATTACCGGCAGCGCGAATAGGGCCATCAAGAGTCACTTGCCAGTTTTTGTCTGTTGTTACAATTTGCGATGAGCCATCACTATAGGTAATTTCAAGCTGTGCTAACAAGGCTGAAGGTTCAACTTTTAAGGATCTTAACTTTAAATAACGGCCGCTATGCCAGCCCTCGGCTACGGTGGCAGCGAGTACATTTTCGCCTAAATTAACGAGTGAAGTAACATCATAGGTTAAGGTTTCAATACGCTGTTTGTATGGCGTCCAACCTGGAGTCATCACATCTTCCGATACTCTTTGACCATTAACATAAGCGTTAAAAATGCCTTTTGAAGTAATGTATAAACGTGCTTGCTTGATGCTAGGTTTAACTTCTGTCTTTTCTAAGTTGGTATTGTCGTGGGTTGTAAAAGACCTTCTTAAATATTGTGGACGATAAACTTTGTTCGTTACTGTTTTAACTTCTTTAGTTTTATTATCGGTTACATCAAATGTGACCGTATCACCGTTTTCTGGATGACGGATCCACTGGCCCTGCCAATCATCATTTGACAATAGTCCTAATTCGATTGATGTCGGTTCGCTCCAATTAGAAACTTGATTATCTTCATCCCAAATGCGCACACGCCAATATACTTTTTGACGAGAAGATAACGGGGTTCCTTGATATTTTATCCAAGCATTACTGGCGGATAATTGTTTTTGACTATCCCATATATCAGCCTGGTCAATGCTAGCCCTAGTAGAGGCCACTTGAATTTGAAATGCTTGTTGAAATTGATAACTTGCCGTTGGTGATATTTGCCAAGAAAAACGAGGCATTGATTCATAAAAGCCGATAGGTTCCACAAAGCCCTCACCGACTTTAAGTGCGATGGGCGCCGAAACATTACGGGTGTTATCAGTGATAAAAGTACAAGCGGAAAATAGAAATATTAAGCCAAGCGTTATGCTAAACCTTGTATTGCGTGATTTTTTTAACATAGTGTAAAACATAAGGGACTCGATTATAAATTATCGGTTAGTGTGCCTTCGCACTAACGAGAAAAGTCGCGTTAGTGCGAAGACGTCTTGCTGCTATTGCTAACCGTTAGTGTTTAATTTCAGCTTGTTTCTCAGGCTGATATATGACGCTGTGCTTTATTTTATTGATGCGCCAGTGACTAAAATCACCACATCTGCAGGTACTTCGGAGCGACCAACATAAATCCCCCACCTAAAGCCTATTTGTTTAGTTCGCGGCCATTGACCTTTACCTACGGATTGTTCATCGATGAACATTTCATAATCCAAGCCATCATCTAAAACCTTCATATCAAATGGGCGACCTATGGCATTGCTTGAAATCATTTTACGTTTGCTTGAATCCTCGCGAGGGTAAAACCATAAGGAGCCTTTACTGTCTACTCGCAACATTACTGACCAGTGATCGACGTTGTTACCTTTAGCTTGAAAAATAGAACAATAGTGAGGGGCGACACAACCTCCCGATTTTAAGACGGTAAAGCGCGCGCCAAATTCACGTACAACACCTGGCTCAGGTTGGCTGTTCTGGCTTGGAATAAAAGTTTCAACGCGAGCGGCATTTTTTCGTTTGTTTGACGTGTTGACCTCACCCTGAAATAAACGAAATATTTGCGTATTACCGTCTTCTTGATACCAACGTGACCATTTAGCAAAGTCACCACTGTTTAGTGCCGAGTGACCCAGCGTATGCAAACGCATACCTCGTTTAACCGCGTCGATAGGGTTATTGGCATAGAGGCCAGTTTCAATAAGCTGATTATTAATGTTGACGGTCGCCCCCAATGAGCCATGGGTAGTAAAGGTGCCTAAGGGTTTTAAATCGTCAGATTGTAGTAGTTGTTGCCAAGTTTTATCTTGACCCTTTAGGCTATATAACTGCTCAAGCGAATAGCCTTGGCTTTTAATCACGTCTTCATGCTGCAACGCATTAATTACCGTTGCTTGTTGAGTTGAACAAGCGGCTACCAGGCTACATGTCGCTAGCATAAACAACCCGGTAAACATTTTAATTTTTTGATGCATGGAAATTATCCCTTTATTTTTTAGCTATGTTGTAACATTAAAAGGTAGCTTTGCGGATTGGTGTTATCGTTACCGGCCCGATCAACCCTGATCGTTGCAAGACATCTTCTTCAGATATTTTTGCCTCAAAGGTTACATCGGTAGTAAAGCTTTTAGGCTGTTTACTATCAGGAAATTGTACGGGATATTTTAAATCGCCTATCAAACGGTTTAACCAGGTGGTTGCTACTTCCACGGTTAAGGTATTGTCGCCCACTTGTGCTGTATCACTGATGTCGACGCTCAGCGGTCTGCTCCATAGTTCACCTAAGTTCTTACCATTAAGGGTTACGCGAGCGATGACGCCCACTTCGCCCAGATCAAGCTGCAATATTTGATCATCTCGTAACATGTTTTGGTCAAGCGTAAAGGTGGTTTGATAACTGATTTTTCCTGAGTAATGTTGCAAGGCCACAGACTTCATATCAGTTAAAGAGGTTAATTTTGATAACGTTAATTGACTGGGCACATCACGGTTTTCTTGTAGTGTTAATTGCCATGGCTGATCTAGCGTGACCGTTGCAGGGATATCATTGACCTGTATCGCGTGTATATCACCATCGGAAGTGGTTATTTGATATTCGCCATTTTTACTAATTTCAAGCTCCGTAGCACCACCTTCGTTAAACTTCACCGGTAAGTATATAGTTTGATCTTGTTTGCTAATACTTTTGATACTGGTTTTGGGGGATTTTGCTTGCGCATGATTCGAGCCTGAATGCTTTTCAAACACAAAAAAGCTCGACTCTAAGCCTTTTAAAGTTATGGGTGTACTGATGCGGCGGTTATTGTTTTGAGTATTGAGTAATTCAAATTGGGCAATATTATTAATCTCGCCAGTAACTGCATCCCAGCGTTGTGGCTGTATGTGTGATGACGAAGCTGTACTGCCATATTCGTTGTTCATTCTAAAGCTTGGTGTTATTTCAACCGATTGTTCTGACTGATTGGCGATAAAATAAATATGGTGCGTATCGCTACTGCGATGACTCCAAAGCACGTCTTCAGGCAAGCCACTTACATCTGGCGGCGTACCTAGTTTATTTAGTACGCTGGCTAGCTCTGCTTTGGTGGTGTTGTTATAAAATACTTGCCCCTTACCGTAGTTCGCTTGTGTAACTTGCTCGCCATCAATGTTTTGCCATAGCGCCTGGCCAATTGTTTGTACCGTTTGGTCGGCAACTTGGAAGTTTTCTAAACTAGGCGAACGGCTTGGTTTAGGGCCATAAACCGCACCCCCTTGTTTCACTAATTGCTGAATTTTTTCTAATACTGCAGGGCGCATGGTGTCTAAATTAGGTAATACCAATAACTTAAATTTCATGCCGTCAGGTAAGTGATATGCATCATTTTTAAAGGTTAACCGCTCTAAAATCACTTCGGCATTAATGAAGTCGTAAGAGTAACCAGCGGGTACGGCAGGATTAATTTCACCCGTCATTTTAGGCGTGTCTTCACCAATAAAGTACATAATGTCGGCTACGTATTTACCTTGCTGCATCATATAATTGGCGCGTTTTATGTAATCAAGCCAACTGCCCATAAAATCAAACCAAGTATTATTGCGGTTAAACTCTGATCCAAACCAAGCATTTACGCCAGGAAAACGGTCATCATAAGCTTGATGGATATAAACGTGTAATAAGGTGTGGTTAATACCTTCAACAAACGACCAATCACCGCGCTTTTTAAAATTCCACGGATGGTTTTTAAAGCTAGTATCACGACCTGAAGTAAAAGACTCAGACATCACAGTTTTTTGGCCGTAAATATGCGCCGCCGATGAGGCCGCTTTTAGCTCTATCGCGCCTAAATTACCACTAGCCCAAAATTCGCCACTGACAATATCAGCTTGACCACCATACTGTAAAAACTCGCCTGGGAACCCCCAATGACCGTAGTTTTCCAACCAGAGTTTTAACCCGTGTTTATTGGCTCGCTCTTTCAGCCCTGCGGTATATTCATAAGCAACACCATCAGCAACTAAGCGCCGAACGTCCCATAAAAAACGTTCGCTTTGTTCAACACTATTGACGGCGCGGCCGCTATAAACTGGTAAAAACGGGATCGGATCGTAGCCATAGCGTTGTTCAAATTTTTGTGCAAAGCCGTCGGTCCAGTTTTGTGCACCTTTCTCATAACTGTCGACCACGGCATATTTTAATGCGGTACGATCTTCCGCTGGCGTAGTTTCTAGAAATTTTCCGATGTACGCATCAAAATGGAACTGAGCGATTTCTTTGCTAAGTTTGTCTATTTCTGGCCCTCGTGCTGGGCCACTTGAAGGGCCGTTTTCAGTGCCAGTAGGACGCATAAAATACCGGACGATAGTCCAGTCACCTGCTGGCGCTTGCCAAATAAGCTTACCATTTTTGACATGTTTGGTGATATCGACTACATCATTAGCGCTAACTAATAATTGTGAGTCGTCGGCTTTTGTTGAAAGGGGCCATTGGTAAGTATCAAATTTTGGCAAAGGATTAGGGAAAACTTTCGCCAACCTCTTTTCGGCATGACGTTCAAGTTTGTACGCTTTTGATAAAACAATATCTTTAAATCCTACGGGTTCATCGGGGTTCTTCTTGCGGCCAAAGTTAAAGTCTTTAAAGGTTAAACGAAAATGTTTGGCATCAACTACGGGAAAGGTAACAACAATAGGCGCGTCATGATCAGGACCTATGGCAGCCATATCTCGTGGTCGTTGAACATCAAAGGTTTTGATTACTTCAAATTTACCAAGTTTATTTTTGGCTGAAAGACTGGCTTCGGTCATAAAGCTATTATGCGGATAAATTTCTAACGTACGCGCTTGAAAAGACTCATTATGGACTAAGTCTATTTGTAATTGGCCAGCACTGCTTGGACCTTTACGTTGATGGTTTATCACTTCTAGTGGCAAGGTATAGGTGCTGCTGCGGTCACCATCAAAAAGCGCATCAACCGCTTGGTTAGTTAATACTGTCTTGGTTATGGGGTTAGTGATGCTGATTTGGCTGTTGGCAGTCGTTAATTTATCTTGCTCAAAAATAGGGGTTTTAAACGCTAATACGCGCACATCTTGAAAGAAGCTATGCTGTTTTTCTGCAGGGTCGGTTAACGTCATGTTGAGTTGTTGCGGTCCAGCAACTTGAAGTTCGGTCGAATCTAAATAACGCATTGATTTATCAAGGGTAACCCAAGGCCCGCCTGATTGACTCCAACCTGGCGAGTTGAATAAACCAATATCGATATTATATTCAGCGGCTTTTTTGACGGCAAAACGGACATGATCCCACCACGGTTCAGTAAGTGCTTTTACGTCACCTTGTTTACCTTGTAAATGAATGATGCCGATGAGTGCGGTGTTAATTCCGGCTTTTTGCATCGCGGCTAAATCTTTTTCAATGCCGGTTTTTGAAATATTATCACTGACCCAGTACCAATAGACCCAAGGCTTAACTTGCTCGGGTGGTTGTTGGAAATTAGCTTTTAAAATATCGGCTGGGGCTTGATAAAATTGCTCAGCTTTTATGCTGTTTTGGATTTTAACATCATCGTTTTGAACAACAGGTTCTTTTACTGTGCCTTTGCAAGCAGACAGAAGTACAATACTTGCGAGCAAAAGAGGCAAGCGACACTGCTTAGTAAAGTGTCGAGTAAAAGCGCTTGGAGAGTGTCTGGTAAAAGTATTCATTGAGTTTCTCGTTTAGTTATCTAATAGTTAGGTATACACAAATCCAATAGGTATGCGTCATGCATCAAATCGTTATGCCTCATATTTTTTAAAACAGCGGCTGATAGAGGTTAATTCAGGCCAACAATTTTTATTGATTGGCTTCAATCACCCAAATGCCAGCAGCAACTTCAAATTTAAGATATTTGTCATTTTCACCAACAAACTTAATACCATTCATTTGTTTAGGTTTCGACTCGAACGAGCTACTTTTCCCCCACACCAAGTCACCATTAACGCTTACACTTTTAATGTCGAAGTACTGCTTTGGAATACCAACCAATGCGCTGGTCTCAGATGGTGAATCTAGGGTAATAGCAATTTTTTTATCATCCCGTTGGATTTCAAAATCAATGTCACCTTGCACGCTTGGCACTAGCTGCTTTAACACTTTCATATGCGCCATATTCGGCATAATTTGATAGGTTTTCCAAGCTACTGACGTGGGTTCAATACCAGCTATATATTGACTTAGTACCGTTGCAGGTGCGTTCCACGCGTGGTTTTCAGTGCCTTTTCCCGTTAGGTATTCAGTTAAGGTTGAACGCTCTTTATTATCCACTTGGGCACCGTAACGCTGTTTCATTCGGCTAAGTGCATCGTCATACCGACCCGCAATGGCCATCGCGTTGTAAACCATCCACTCGAAATGTGGGCTGGCAAAGTGATTGGGCACTAACACGTTATCCACAATTTGCTGATACTGTTCGGGCTTGGCTAAACCAAATAAAATAGCAATGCCATTGGCTCGGTCGTCTTTTAATTGTTGTGGATTACTACTAAAGAAACCCTCTTGCCAATAGTGTTTTTGATAGGCGGCTTTAATTGAATCAATGCGCTGGTTATACATAGCAATATGCGCATTATCATCTAATGCCAGCGCCATTTTGCGTGCTGAAACTAGAGCGCTGTAATAGAGTGCATTTTGTATGGCATCGTAGTCGATGGTGTCTTGTGGGCCCCAGTCGGTCCATTTCCAGGCGCCCGCTCTGAAGGTCGCTAAGCCGTTGTCCTTAATATCCCACAAGGTTAGATACTTATGTACGTATGGGTAGGCGTAAGCAAGGGTTTCTTTATCGCCCGTGTTGTAATAGTAATGCCAGATCCCTTGTTCGATAAATTGCAAACTTTGTGCAGGAAGCTCACGAAAACGGCCTGGGCCTAGTCCAGCAAATATACCCGATTCAGAATCACTAAATGCCATGGTGACTTTAATTGCTTTTTTCAGTAAATCGCGGCCTGGTTTATCCATTGAATAGAATAAATAACTGGCTTGATCGGCAACATCACCAATCCACAACCCTCGTTCACGGTCGGGGGTATCCATAAAGTTGTCACGAGCACAGATGTAAAGCGTGTTTTCTGACATTTGCCAAATGCGCGTATACCAGTCATCGTCAGATTCAAAGTGCCCTGGTGTAGAGCCAACGCCAGTCCAGCGATATTTTAAAGCATGTACTGTTACGCCTTTAGGTATGTTGTATTCAATTATGCGGCCATTGGTCCACGAATACGACTCAAACTGCTGTCGACCTTGTTTGGTAGTATAAAAGGTATCAATGGTGCTTCGAGTCATATTGGACTTCACATGAATTTTTTGTCCTGCATCAGCTTCAATATCAAAATAAGGGGTGTAGTTTTTATTTAAATCTAGCTGACATTCAATTTTTTTGCCGTCACTGACAAAGGGAAATTTCGAATCTGGGTAGTTGATACAATTGGCTAAACCATAGTTAGTCAGAGGCGGTATTTCACTTGGGAATAATTTAAAGAATGGCTCTCGGGGAGGAAAACGTTTCGTTTTAGGGTTTTTCCACTGGGAGTCATCAAAGCCCGGCATATACCAGGCGAGCTTAGTCCAATCTCCTAACGCTTGATTCGCATCATACTTCACGCTCCAAGCGGCGATACGGATGGGGTTTGTTTTAATAAAATCCCGTTGATAAGCCGCGTGATTTATCGCTTTCCACGTTTTGTCTGATACGATAGTTTGCACACCAACTTCTGCCTGAAACAGAAAGCCACCCGTCATAGCCGAGATATGCGTACCCTTCGTACCATTATCGCCCCAGTACCAAGCTAATGCGGCAATGGTATTTTTACCTTTTTTCAAGTATTTCTGAATATCAACAGTATCGTAATACTTATTAGAGGCAATCGCATAATTATCAACACGCACAGAAGCCTTTACCGGGCTAGGCCCGCCAGTAAAACCACCTTCGAAGACCACTAATTCGCCATTGATCCACAACCAATATTTAGTATCAGCGCTAATGTAGGCAACCGCTTTATCGCTGAGTTGGTCAATAGTGACTTCTTTACGAAATGCGACCCAAGAGTTGGGAATACTGGCTCTTTCATTGCTCCAAATCCAGTCTGCTGACCAACTTACAGAGTTATCGGTTTTCAAACCACTATCTGCCGCACTCGCTAATGAAGCAAAAAAAATTGAAAAGCTCACGTATATAAGCCAGTGAAATTTAAATAGGTTCATGATGTTCCTTTGTCTAATATCATGTTTTATTATTTCCTAGCTGTTATTTTTATATTATTATCAATAACTTGTTTGATCAGTTCTATAAGCTGAAAAATAGAATCTTATGCATTGTCTATAAAAAGAACGGCTCTGAAAATGGACATTTGCCGCTAAAATATCCGCGCAAAACACACTGCAAGCGTCTGGCCTAATTGGGCCAGTGAGTATCAAAACAAGCCGTAAAGTAACGCTCGCGCTAGAGTAAAATACGAGCCTCAATGGCGTATTCACCAGGGGGTAACTCACGCAAGCTTTGCAAGCTTGATTTTGCGCCATTTATGGTCAAACTTGCTTGCTCAGCACTTGGTAAAACAATGTCAGCAGTGGTGTTTTTCGGCACGGTGACTGTCATCATCAAATACCCTCCCTGCATTTCCCAGCTTACGCCCACTTCTCCATGTGGCGTGATATACCCGCCTTTCGCATGTGTAAGTTGAGGGCCAAACTGTGGGGCAATATTGATTCGCTTAAAACCGGGCTCAGCGGGCGTAATCCCCAAAATACCTTCATAAAACCAGCGTGAGACAGTGCCATAAGCATAATGATTTAACGAGTTCATGCCCTGTGGATTAAAACCCTCTTCAATGGAATAACTGTTCCAGCGCTCCCATGTGGTCGTTGCGCCATTGTTGATGGAGTAAAACCAAGAGGGATAGCTTTCTTTAAAAAGTAATTCATAAACAAGGTCACTGCGTCCTTCCGCCTGAAGCACTTGAGAAAGCAGTGGCGTGCCCAAAAAACCGGTGCGCAAATGCGTGTCGGCTTCGTCTATTAAGCCAATGAGCTTTTCTAGAGCTAGATGGCGTTTATCTTGCGGGAATAAGTCATAAGCTAAGCCAAGCAGATATGTGGTTTGGGTCTCAATCCCATCCAGAAGGTTTAAATTTTGATCAAAAAACTGCTGTAGAAAAGCTTGTTTGATTTTATCGTGCAGTGCGCTTAGTGAGCTGATATCGGCGGTTTTATTGAGTACTCTGGCACTATTTAAGGTAAGTTCAACCGAGCGCGCATAGTAGGCTGTGCCAATCAAGCTGAAGTTAGTATTGCCCCTATTACCATTGTCATCCTCGTTTAAGAGAATAGGATGAGGCTGCAGCCAATCACCAAAGGTGTTCATGTTAGAAATGTGATTTTTGCTTTTCTTTTCGTGAAAATTAAGCCAGCCTTTCATCATGTCATAATTATCAGCAAGTATGGTCTCATCACCGGTAAGAATATAAAGCTCCCAAGGAATGATAGTCACAGCATCACCCCAGCCTGAGGATGCAAAGTTTATCCATTCTATGAAAGGGATATACACTGGAATTTTACCGTCTTCCCCTTGCTCTTCGCGAACGCTTTGCAGCCATGCCGACCAAAAGCCATACACATCGGCCATGTACATAGAAGGGGTAACAAAAACCTGCGCATCCCCTGTCCAGCCCAGTCGTTCGTCACGTTGCGGGCAATCCAGCGGAATATCATAAAAGTTACTTCGCATGCCCCAAATAATGTTTTGGGTAAGCTGGTTTAATTTAGGATGCGAGCTCTCAAAACTGGCATGTAAATCAATGTCGGAGTGTTGAACTAATGCAGTTGCCCAATCTTTGCTTGGAGCTTGAGCAGCATCATGACCAGAGATTTCAATGTAGCGATAGCCATGATAGGTAAACGTTGGCGTATATTCGATATGGCCGGAACTGTTTGGCAAAAAATAATTAGTTGATTTTGCACTGCGGTAATTTTCAGTATAAAACTCGCCTTTGTGCAGAGCTTCTGCAAAGCGAACCTTTACCTCCTGCCCGTCTATCACTGGGATGCTTAACTTAGGTACGCCCACCATATTTTGGCCAAAATCAAAAATCACTATGCCGTTTTCATTACTCACGATTTCTTTCACCGACATTTCTTCGCTTATGCGAATGGGTGCATGACGTTTAGGCTTAATGGCAATATTGTCGCCTAAGGTTTCGGTAATAGCCGCTACCCACTCACTTTGATCAAATGATGTGCTCGCCCAACCTGCCATTTCCTTATTCTGATCGTATTTTTCTCCGTCGTAAATACTGGCAAAACGAATCGGTCCGTCTAGGGTGGCATGCCAGCTATCATCGGTCACAAGCGTCTCAACTCTGCCATCGCGGTAGGTAATTTCTAGCTGCGCTAAGAGCCGAGCGGGCACCAAATGGTCTTGTTCAACAAACTTCGCCATGCGCATCGCATACCAACCGCCAGCAATACTCGCCGCCAAGGCATTTTCACCCTGTACTAATCGCTCGGTCAGATCATATGTTAAAGACTCTATGCGCTTTGCATAAGGCGTCCATCCTGGCGTCATCACATCTTGCTCAGATACTTTCTCACCGTTTATAAAGGGCGCAAATAGGCCCTTAGCGCTAATGTATAATCGTGCTTTTTGCACCTCACCCTCAACGATAAAGGTTTTACGTAAATACTGCGCAGTGGCAAGTCTTTCTTGAGAAGGTTGCTTGACTAAATCTGTATCAGGATGACCTATCCACTTTGCTTGCCAATCTTTATTGCTAAGCAAACCAAGCTCAATGGTTTGTACCTCGCTCCAAACCGATGGCTGATCGTTTTCATCCCAAAGACGCACGCGCCAAAACGCTTTCTGCCGAGACGACAAAGGCTCTCCTGCATATCGCAACCATGCCGTTTCGCCCGAGGACGTTTTTTGGCTATCCCATAAATCGGCCGTGGTGTTTAACAAATCCACGCTACTGGCCACTTGAATTTGATAGGCACTTTGCGCCATAGACGCAGAATCCTCGGCCATTTTCCATGAAAAACGCGGCAAGGACTCATAATACCCAAGGGGGTTCTCAAATCCTTCGCCCACGCTCAGCGCTGTTGGCGGCTTTGGTGCGTTGACTTGCTCAGGCTCTACTTGTTGTTGACAGGCACTCAGCGCAATCAAACTTACGCACAATAGGCCGAACCTTATTAGCTTTTGGAAACCTTTGTTGTTTTGTAACATACTTACCTCTTCGGTATTAGCAAGCTTACTGCTATTGCCATATTTAACTTGTTTGATTTTGTGTATCTGCCAATCGCTGCGCAAGCATGCTGAGTTCGGCAGCCTTAAACACATGAGCTTGAGTCATTGAATTCTCAGTTCTGTGTATGCAATCTAAAATAAGCTCTCCAAAAAAAGGAAAGCTAGATTGCCCTAAACAGTCGATTTCATGTTCGCCGTCTGCATCGCTTAAAAACACTTTTGACGCCGGTGCTTGGCGTCCAATATCGATGTATTTGCGGCATTCTATTGTACCCTTGGTGCCCATAATAAAGCTGCGACCATCGCCCCATGTTGCTTGTCCGTCTGGCGTAAACCAGTCGACTCTTGCGTAAAAAGACACACCATTGCTTGCAGTCATCGATACTTCACCAAAGTCTTCAAGCTGCGGTTTATCTGCGTTGGCAACGTTGGCAACCCTAGCAAAATTAATGCTGGCTTCTTGCACATCCCCATAAGTCAAAAATTGCTCAACCTGGTGGGAGCCTATATCGGTTAATATGCCGCCATATTGCTGTTTATCGAAAAACCAATCGGGGCGCTTTTCCTTTGATAAACGATGTGGGGCGATGTTTATGACCTGTATCACCTCGCCTATCGCACCTTGTTTTATAAGCTCACCGGCATGCCAAGCTGCCTCATTGTGTAAGCGTTCAGCGTAATACACGCTATACAAACGCTGAGTAGTTTTTGCTATCTGCTTTATTTCAGAAAGTTGCTCTAAGGTCGTAAAAGGTGATTTATCGGTAAAATAGTCTTTACCTGCCAACATTACCTGCTTGCCAATATTTGCACGTAAATTGGGGATGGCTGCCGACACCACTAATTGTGTGCTGTCGTCGCTAAGTATTTGCTCAAAACGCTCGGCGACAATCGCTTGCGGATACTTTTGACAAAAATCCTCTAAGCGCTTTGGGTCGCTATCAAATACATATCTTAATGTCGCGCCTGCTTGCAACAGGCCATTTGTTTGTCCGTAAATATGCCCGTGATCTAAATACGCCACGGAAAAGAAAAACTCATTCGGCTGCACGACCGGTTTTGCATTGCCTAGCGGTGCATAAGTCGCCCCGTCTTTAATATTTGTTTTTTGCACCTCTACGCTCCACGCATTAAGCTAAATTGACCCACACAGAATAGGAGACACTCGCAAACACCGTCACAATGCACACCGCCATCGCCAGATTAAATAAGTGTCTTTTCAAGCCCTTTGGCATAGCACTGCCAAGGTAATTGGGTCGATTGTGTAAAATTGCCCAGCCGATATACGCAACAGGCAATAAAAACCCACATATGGCAGCAGTGGGTAACACAACATAAGGCCCCATTGATGCCCAAAAAAAGATACCGAGCACCGCTGGTGTGGGTGCTAATAAAGCTAATTTGTATTTTAAGCTTCCCTCTTTCCATTTAAACATTGCCGCCGCAGCTGAGCCGCAGCAAAGCATATGCATAACCAAAGAGCCCACCGCCATACCCAAAATACCAAAGGCAAATATCAGCCGACTGGTAAGCTCACCTAAACCTGCAGACATAAACATCGTGCCAGCTTCAGTGGCGCTTACCCTGCCCTGTATGTCTGAACCGCTGTCAAAAAATGCACCAGCTGCTGCAATAGAAATTAGACCTGTGACCAAAATATATGGCACTACCAGCCCTACCCCAATATCATAGCGAGACAAAGTGACATGTGCTGGTGTCCATTTTTTATGCAGCAAAGTAAAGCCATAAATAAAGGTCATATTTATGCCTACCGCACTGCCCAAAGCAGCCATTAATATTGTGACACCTTGGGCATCATCAGGCAGTGAGGATGGGATATATCCGGTGAGTACGGCGCCCCAATCAACTTTACCTTTAAGACTGGCACTCACAACTACCCACAAAAAGGCGACAATGACTAAAGCACTGAGTACCTTGATACCCGTTTCAAATATTACAATGGTATTCACTTTGCCACTTCGAGACTGAGTGTCGCCGCCAGTGCGTTTACCGTAATTCCAAGCAGTAAAGCCACACAAGGCCCATACTGCAATGGCGAGTATCAGCAAATACACATTTCGTAGACCATGCTTATTGTGGTCCACTGAAAATCCTGTAGACACTACAATAATCTCTTCTAACATCGCAGCGCTTAAAGGGTAATGTGCAAAGCCCCAAATGATGCTTGAAGCAAAGGCCGCAAGTGCCCAACTATAGGCAATAGGACGATTAACATGTTTTTTCATCGACTCAAACGGCGACGTTTGGGTATGTAAGGTTTGATAAGAGAGTGCAAACAGCATGACGCAACCAATTAGCATGGCCACCGGCTGTACCCATAAAAACTCATAACCATACAGCGCGCCAATAGTTAAAGATGTAACCGCGCTACCTCCCCCTAGGGTCATCGCGCCCTGCAACCAACCTGGGCCACTCAGAGATAAATATGTGGGCACTCTTGAATACCAAGGTTTACTGCTCAGTGCGATTAACATGGCCGCCTCTGAATCAATTCTGTTTTTCATGCAACTCCTTGTATTCACTTATCATCGGTACGATGCCGACATATCTATTTTGGCTTGTCGCGTAGATTTTGCTCGCAAAGCAGAGCCCTTTATTTTTTCATTTAAGCGATTTTGATAAACCTGCCGATTAAGAGGTAGAGTCACTGATTGATTTGTCCATGTAGACAGCAGCATGGCATTTGCCATATCTAACGAAGCTAAGCCATCAGCAGCGGGAGCAATCAATGACTCACCCTGCAATATTGCTTGCACAAAATTATTCATTACCGCCGCGTGCTGGTTGACACTTTCTTCAATACGAATCACGCTAGTCTCTGATAGAGGTATGCCAAACATATCATTGGTTTGCTGATTAAACTCGACGCTGCTTTGGCTATTAATAATGACGCTTAGCTGCCCGTCATCAAACAACAAGGCGCCCTTATCACCCACAATTTCAAAACGATTAAAGCCTGGCGCTTCGCCGGTAGAGCCTATAAACCCTCCAGTCGCACCATTTTGATAGCGAAAAAAAGCACTGACTTGGTCTTCCACTTCAATATCATGATGCTTGCCAAATTCGCAAAATGCGCATATTTCAGAGGGCAATCCGCAAATCCATTGAAACACATCGATGTTATGAATAGCTTGATTGACCAATAGGCCTCCCCCTTCCCCCTTCCAAGTCGCGCGCCAATCACTGACCTGAAAATAAATCTCTGGTCTGAACCAATTCGTCATGGTCCAGTGTGTGCGCTGAATATCGCCGAGCAAGCCACTGTCGACAATCTGCTTCATTCTTAAAAACGTGGGATCAGTCCGCTGATTTAGCATCAAGGCAAATTGGGTACCTACATTTTGATATGCAAGTAGCTGCTCTCCCTCATAAGATGATAGGCCCATAGGTTTTTCTAGCATCACATGCAGTCTTTTTTGCAGTGCGTATTTTGCGACTTCAAAATGGGTCAATGTAGGTGTTGCAATAATAATGGCGTCGATGCAACTAGCATCAATCATCGACTTATAATCGGTGTAATGGCTAACGCCAAGCTCTGCTGAGAGCGAACTTGGGCTGCGTGAACAAATAGCCACGAGATTTGCACCTTCAACGCGATTGTTGACGATATTGTTGATATGTTGTTTCGCGATATTGCCGAGGCCAACAACACCAATATTTACTGTGTTTTGCGTCATAGCTTGCTCAATTACTTATTTCGCTTATGTGGATAGGGCTGCTAGTCAAGCTCAGTGATAAAAACATTTCGAAATTTCACTTGATTATCTGTTTTGCCGGTCTCAATCAACTTTTTGCTGCCGTGATGCTGCAAGGCAATAAAGCCCTCGCTATCGGTGCTGTCTAGAACATGCGTGGTGAGGATGTCATTCACAAAAATTTTAATTTCGTTACCCCTGCATTCAATTCTGTAGCGATTCCACTCCAGGTGTTTGTAGGCATTGGCCAATTCTTCTGTCCACTCAGGAATGAAGTTCTTTATAAATTTTTCGTCTGGCTGAGAGCGCGTTGGGTGAGTTGGATGCAACCATTGCCTGCGCCCTTGATCAAAAAACCCTCCACTCCATCGGCGAGTGCTTGGGTCCACCTCAGCTTGATATCCTATCGCGACAACTCCGCCTTCTACTGGTTTTGTTTGCCCACGAAACAAAATGCCGGAATTACTATATTCTTCCACATCTGGTAATAATATCTCTGCGGTCAATACAAAGTTTTTATAGGTTTTTTTAGTGCTGTAGAACCAGTTTTTTGTAGATTCTAAGACCAGTTCGCCGTTGCGATACTCAGCGACTCCGTATGAATAGATATTTTCAAATTGCGAAAGCTCCGCATCGAGCAAGTTTTTTGGTGCTTGAGTTGAAATACATGCAAAAAGGTGAGTCAAGACGAATAGTAATAATGACCTTCTCAGTAGTGAGACCATAGTTCCCTCCAGAAGGATTAATTTAAATGACATATAATGATTGATTATGAGCGAAAATAATCTTTATTCCAAGTAATTAATCATATTTATGTAACAATAATTTAACGTTCTGTTATGACGACCTCAGACGCTAAAAAGCCTAACGAAGCACAAAACATCCAGTTTTGTTTTCATTAGGCTTTGTAGCGTTATTTAACAATTAATAATTAAAATGTGTAAGTAGCAAAGATTTGATACTGGCGGCCAGAGTATCTTACACGATGTATCGCATCTTCATTACCTCCAATAAAATCATACTCTTGACGGTTGTTTAAGTTAAATGCATTTAAATTTAGCCTTAAGCTTTTGCTCCACCTATAGGACGTAGATAAATCCAAACGGCCACCAGAGGTCTGAGAGCGAGCATCACTACCTAGGAAATTTGGATCACCACCACCTGCGCTTAACAATTTTTCGTCCTGCCAGTTGTATGCCAGTCGCACAGAAATACCATCGTTTTCCCAATAGGTAATAAGATTGTATGAGCGCGGCGCAATACGTGTCATTGGCGGAGCGTCATCACCCTCGTCGGTCGTTACATAAGTATAGTTAAATACACCACCAAAACCATTCCATGGGTACGGTAAAAAATCTAGCTTTTGTTGTATCGCAAGCTCATACCCGTTTACATCAATTGTTGCATCAATATTTGGATACTCTCGAATGAGAACTTCGCGATTTTCAGTAATATCACCGGTTTGAGGGTCTGTAAATGAACCAACCTCTTGACAAATAAAGCCACCGTCTGGCTGGTCAAGTCTTTCTAGCGCGCCGACTAAACCATCAAATTGTGCTTCGTTACCAACAGGGCAAACCGTTTGTCTATCGCCAAACAAGTTTGTAATTTCTTTCCGAAAATAGCCAATTGAAATGGCACTACCACTTCGGTTATACCACTCTAATGATAAGTCATAGCTTTTTGAGGTATATGGCTCTACATCACTTCTAGGATTATCTATAGTAACGCGGTTTGGGGTCGAATTAATTGTACCGCTCGGGGTTTGAGCACGCAGATTCGGACGCACTAAGCCTTCTGCATAAGCAGCTCTGAGGATTAAGTCGTCTTTAAGTTCAAGCGAGGCGTTAAATGAAGGCAAAGTATGTTCATAATCGTTATCGCTAACAAAGGGAACATCTTCACCATCAATAAAACCAGAGCCAATTAGGTCATTTTTGGTTTGAACATGACGCACACCTATATTACCAGAATACAACATCCCGCCAATTTCACCCTCAAAATCCGCCATGATATACGCTGCATTTATTTGTTGCTCAACCGAGAAGTTGTTAGTGTAAAATTGGTTTCGTCCCCCAGCAGTGCGAATGAACCAGCCGGTATCTCCAGCAAGTTCAGCCCCCTCAGGAATGTCTCTGTCGCTTTGCAATAAGGTTCTTAGATTCTCTGAATCAAGGACCCTCCAGCCATTGTTAATATCGTAATAACCAGGAAAGTCACCATTAAAATATTCTGCCTGATTATCAGAGGTTAAGGCGTCTCGCCAAATAGTTTCTTCTGATAAACCTGAGGTATTGATACCGCCAGCACCAATTCGAAAATCGTCATTTCTTAACTCTTCATTCGACTGACGAATACCAAATTTAATCGAACTCACTTTAGCTAAATCGTTGCCAAAATCCACAAAGCGCGTTGCATTGGCTTCGAAGCTATTGAAATCACGTTCTGGACGATCAACTCGGCCATTTACAAATAGCCTTACGTCTCTTCCTCCATTTACCGTTCTATCAAGACGAGTATCAAAATTCGCTAACGCTACGCTGCTCCATTCACCAGAATAAATAAAGTTATCCCAACCCAACAATGAAGATGACGCTGCACGTAAGTCACCATTTCCGGTATTGATGGTGCCAGTAATACCTGTGGGTTCAAAAGCATTATTGTTTGCTGAAGTAAGGTGGCGGACATCAATACCTTCATTAATAAATTCGTTACTTGCAGTTGACGCACTTATTGTGCTGTCAATTACCCAGTCATCGTTGACATAATTGCCGTATAAAAATACGCCTTTGGCCTCTTCAGTATATGAGAATAAGCGGTTAGCGGGGACCCAAGTCACATTGCTTAATCTAACTTCATCTACAGTATAAATTGGCGTACCGTCTGCACCGTCCGTCAAACGCACAGGATTCCCTAATAATTCGACTGACTGCATAACTTGACCAGCATTTGGACCGCGGGTGAACCTTGAATCGAGCTGAGAGCGAATCGAAAAGTTAACGTCTTCCATATTACTCTCATCAAGCACTCGTTTTGTATAAAGTAAGTTAGCGCCCAGTTTGATATTTTTGCTCGCCTGCCACTCAATATTCCCTGTTGCTGATAATCTATCTCCGCGCGCATTTTCTGTTATTTGTCTTGCTCGAATGGGCGCATAAATGCTTGCATTTTCTTCCAAACCATGTCGTTGAATAAACTCAGCAACGTTTGCGACGTTTTCATTAACAAAAGCGCGGTCATCCCAGTTTGCAGTATCACGACGAAAATTCTGCTCAGAACCCGCGACCTTTACCGCAACCGCAAGCGTGTCTTTAATTAAGTGCTTTGTACCTGAAAGCCTGAATTCATTGTCCCAAGCTTGTGATAGTTCCTCGTACCTTGTCCCCAAGCTAAAACTATAGCGACCGTCTGCTTTTGTAAGTGCGCGTTGTAACTTTTTATCTACGACACCGGCTATACCACCTTCTTGAATATCCGCCGTAGGGCTCTTAATAACAGTAATGCCGTCAAATACACTTGCTTCAAATGAACCGAAGGGATTTGTACTACCGACAAGATCAGCAGCTCTACTTGGAGTAGCAAACGATTGTCCTTCAGCTGTTGTTTGAACAAACCCGCTTCCTAGGCCGCGTAAGCTAATTTCTGAGTTGCGTTGTGCATCTTCAGTATTTAATTGAACTCCGGGCAGCAACTGTAGTGCTTCGCCTAAATCTAATGCTGGTAGAGAGTCAATGTCGGTTGCAGAAATTGCATCAACGATAGATTTCGCAGTCCGCTTTATATTGAGTGCATCCTCTAATGAGCTCCTAACTCCTTTGACTTCAATTATTTCAGTTTCTTCTTGTTTCTCTGTATTAAGCGCAGTATTAACCTCTTGTGCAATAATTGATGGAGAACTGACGCTTAAAAGGATACCCGTTAAACTGCAAATGAACATTGAGCAGCTTCGATTATTTTGATTAAACAATGTTTTTTTCATTATAAACCCCTAGATTCCAGATAATTGGGTTAATTAAATATGTGTTTTACTTCACATGCCTTATTGATAATTAAATGTTTAACAATAAATAAATGCTTAATCTCCATACATTAAAAGTCAAAATCGCTCATTAAAAGTACTCACAATTAATCATTCGGCGCCATTATGCGCCTAAAAAAACTTTAATCAACAAAATGTTAACGCACTGTATGAAATTTGTTTTAGGCCACGTATACAGAGGGATGTAGAGAACATTGCCACTAACAAAAGAGGGGTATTTTAGGACTGTAATTGCGCTGACTGAAAATGACTGAACTAGCCGAAAGATTAGCTGGGATTGACAAATCTACTTTTTATATATAATTCTGAAGACATATTTAGAACGCTGGGCGACAAAAGTAGCTCGAAGTATATGCAAAACGACCAATTTAATTACGCCAGAGATGATTAAATGCTTAGATTCACGTTGTCAGTAATCTGAAAAATCCGTACAGCGGCCAATCCATTGATGTTCTAATTCATATTTTCAATGGCTTAGCCGATGTGCGTCTTGGAATAATCAATTGTTGAATTATCAATCTGAAAATTGTTTTATGATCCCGTTTATTGTGGTTTTCGCATCACCAAAGAGCATTCTGGCATTTGGCTTGAAAAAAAGCGGATTATCTACACCGGCGAAACCTGATGACATGCTACGTTTTAAGATGAATACATTTTTTGCGAGATCTGCATTGATTATTGGCATGCCAAAAATTGGGCTACCCTTTATGTCTCTTGCCGCAGGGTTAACCACATCATTTGCGCCAATAACAATTGCGACATCAAAACCTTCCATGCGGGCATTTACTTCATCCATCTCGAGTAATATCTCATAAGACACATCAGCTTCGGCTAACAATACATTCATGTGACCGGGCATTCTTCCAGCAACCGGATGGATACCATATACAACTTCTGCTGCATTTCTTTCCAGCAAGGCCTGTAGTTCTTTCATTGCATGTTGCGCTTGCGCCACTGCCATCCCATAGCCGGGAATAACCAATACAGATTGAGCCGCCTCCAGCAGGTAGAAAGCATCTTCGGGCGACATGGGTGTCACTTCCCCTTCAATTTCAAAGGTTTTATCTGTTGGATTTGTAAAACCAGAAAATAGCACATTGCTCAGCGACCGGTTCATCGCTTTGCACATAATGCTGGTCAAAATAATTCCACTCGCACCAACCAAAGCACCAGCCACAATTAATAAATTATTGAATACAGCAAACCCGGCAGCACAGGCCGCTATACCTGAGTAGCTATTAAGTAGAGAAATAACCACTGGCATATCCGCACCACCAATGGGTAAGACTAGCATCACGCCCAAGACCAAACACAACACAACAAATACGCTAATCAAATTGAGACTTTCTGGCCAGAGTGTTAAAACGGTTGTAAGCAACACAATGCACACTAATAAGAAAATATTTACAAAAGCCTGACCTTTAAAGACTGTAGAACCGCTGCTGATCACCCTAGGGATACTGCCGCTTAGTTTTGCCCACGCGACAATGCTACCCGAAAAGGTGATACTGCCAATCAAACTGGTTAACAACGCAATCAGTATTAAATAGGTTGATAATTGAGAATTGTTCAATAGTAATGCTAAAGCGACCATAAGACTTGCTAAGCCGCCTACGCCATTTAGCAAAGAAACCATTTCTGGCATACTTGTCATCTCGACTTTTTTGGCAATGACTACGCCAATCATGCTGCCCACAACAATCGAAACAATAATCAACTCGTAAGAAATAATGCGCTCATTAAGCAAGGTCGCGAGGATCGCAACAAGCATACCTATGGCCGATAAAAAGTTTCCTTTTCTGGCACTCGCTGGGTGTCCTAAAAGTTTAAGTCCGACTATAAATAATATGACACTTATGATGTAGACGGCATTAATGATTAAATTTATATTTTCCATAATGCGCCCTTACTTACTTTTGAACATAGCGAGCATACGGTCAGTAACCATATACCCACCCACAACGTTTATGGTGGCAAGACATACCGAAAGGCATGCAAGTGTTTTCGAGAGTATTGAATAATCGCCCCCGGCATAGGCAAGTGCACCTATCAAGGTTACGCCCGAAATCGCGTTGGCACCTGACATAAGTGGCGTATGAAGTGTCGCAGGCACTTTTCGAATGAGTTCAAATCCTAAAAAAATAGCAAGTATTAAGATAGTTGATAAATAAATAAATGACATTAGTGTGTCTCCGCGCTGTTCAAGGCTTTGGTGTGCAAGGCTTTGAAATTTAGATTAATCAATTCGCCTTGGTGGGTAATTAGAGCCGATTGCAGAATTTCATCTGCGATATCTAGCTCTACTTTTTGCGCTTGTGGACGCCAAAACTCTTGCAATAATGCTTGTAAGTTATTCGCATACATCTGGCTGGCATGGTAGGCAACTTTACTACTCCAATTACCTGTACCGATAATGGTTACGCCGTTATAAATAGTGGTTTTCCCAGCAACGCTGGCTTCTACATTACCGCCCGATTCAGCTGCCATATCAACAATCACACTACCTGGTTGCATTAATGCAATTACATTGTTTTTTATCAGTAAGGGAGGTTTGCGGCCAAAAACTTGCGCTGTGGTTATCACGACATCAGATTCTGCAATACACTGCGCTTGAGCCTTTTGCTGCAACTCTATTTGCTCGCTCGTTAGCGCATTCGCATATCCTTGCTCGTTCTGTCCTGTATTACCTAGGTCGATATTTAAAAATTTAGCGCCTAAGGATCTAACTTGCTCAGCAACAGCTTCTCGCGTGTCGTATGCAACCACCGACGCTCCTAATCGTTTCGCGGTGGCAATGGCCTGTAAACCGGCAACACCTGCACCAATTACAAACACCTTTGTTGGTTTTATGGTGCCAGCGGGGGTCATCATCATAGGAAATACTTTGGGTAAAGCAAGCATTGCTTCGGCGACCATAACATAACCAGCAAGGCTAGCCTGCGAGCTCAGGGCATCCATTTTTTGACAACGACTACTTCTTGGTATTAATTCCATAGATAACGATGATCTGCCAGATATTCTTAACCACTCAATTAGTTCAGGTGAATTAAAAGGGTCAAAGAAACTGATACAACAAACCTCAAGCTTAGTTTCGTTCAAATCCTTTTGAGACAATGGGTGAATGGATAAAACATAATCAGCAACAGACAACAATTTTTTTCGACTAGAAGCGATAATCGCGCCAGCATCGATATATTTGGAATCATCAATATGCAATGTCTTGCCGATCCCTTTTTGCACATACACAGACATTCCTAGTTCCACAAGCGTTTTTACATTGTTAGGTAAACAACTGCATCTTCGCTCCTGTAACCTCTGCTCTTTAACAAAGACGACAGTGCTCATTCTTACTCCTCGGTTTCAATGTTTACAAAAATTCATAATTTGCCTAAGCAACAGGCACAAATCTCCCTCCTAAAAATATTCAGGATCTTCTGTCGACGTGATTATTGTTTTAAGTATGTTTTATCGCGCAGTCTTAAATAATCGACGCTGCTTTGCGATATTGCGGGTATTGACAATCTTAAAAGTGATGTTAATTTTTAAGCCGCGGCGCACATTAAACCATAATGATTTATTTTGCAATTTTTTGACCGATTATGATTTAAGCGGCATGTTATCTCACTTAGCGCAAAGGTATGGTCAATCTCTCCATATTACTCAACTCGGGCCTACCCCCTCGCCTACCGCTGCCGCTCACAACGTAGATAGCTCCCTGATGCAAGCTTGCCCCGCCACTGTGTCTTCCTATATTCAGGGGTGGCGCGTTTGACCACGTTAAGTTATGGGTGTTTAGTACTTCTACTTCTGCATGCGCTTGCTTTTGACTTCCAGATTCGCCTCCAATAACCCATATATCCTTTTCTACGACAACTACGTTTGCGCCTGCTCTGGGGGTGGGTAAGTTCATACTTTCAGGAAGTGTCTGCCAAGTTTGACTGTGAAAATCAAAAACATCAACTTGTGAAACTGTTAACTCAAAGGTTTGCCCAGTTGCTGCTGATGTTTTGCGACCTCCGAGAACATAGAGTTTATCTCCTACTACTGCTGCCGCGGCGTGGTCTCTTGAATTAGGGGCATCCGGCAATCTGACAAAGCTCTGCGTTTTTGGATTATATTTGTCAAACCAGCTAACGCTACCTGATAGATGACCGTTGACAATACCTCCGACCAAATAAATATTATCGTTGTAAACCGCTGCGCTTGCGCCACCTCTTATTCTGTCTTTAGGCATCGTTGTGCTGCGGGTTAATTGATTGCTATTTGTATTAAAAACAAGCACATTTTCAACCCCCGTTTCGTTAGGATAAGAACCAGTGAAAGCACCCAAAATGTATATATTGTCTTGCCAAGCTAGCGCTTGAAAATGATGCAGCTCAAGAGGCGTTTGAGGTAAAACATGCTTCCATAAAGCGTTCTTGCTGTCATATTTTTCTATTGGCTTATCTCGCCGACCGCCTAACAAATATAAGGCACCGTTAACACTTACCAATGTCGACTCATGTCTTGGCACTAAGTTGGTTTCTAATAATTCCCAATTTTTTTGCGCGTTTACCAATTGGCATTTTGAAAATAGTGATAAGAGAAGCACAACACTCATTAACTTTAGGGTAGTCAGTGATGGCATTATGTTAATTCCTTTGTTTAGTGGGTTTCGTTTACTGCAGCCTACCGTATGGAGTTGAATGAGCTTAAACAAGCGAAGGTTTTGCGTTTATTCGCTGAATTTAGCTGAGTCAGCTAGCTTCTGAACATCAAAATATTTCCACTACAGTATCTGCGAGCAATACTTCAATTCTCTGTACGCCAAATGATGCTAATGTACTTTCGATAACAATTTGCGACTGACCGGAGCCGTTGGTTGACACCTTCAGGCTCTGCCAATCGCTCCATAACAAACGATTGTTTTTGATGTATGACTGCTTAGCTTGTGTAAATGCGATCTGACCAGCGTTGCTTAAGCGCTTGTTTGGGGAGGACGTCGCATGAATATCATCCACAAGCCAGCCACCCTTGCTTTGCGAAATTAACTGTTCTGAAAAGTCGGCGTAAAACAGGTCGTTGTGATTGTTACTCGCGTCTATATTCGCTAAGCGATAATTAAACGCCGTACCCTCAGCAAAATCGACGTTTAAAACCAGTCTAATGGACTCTGGCGCTTGGTATGAAAGGTCTGTCGCATTGAAGTTAAACAGCAGCATATCAAAGCCCTGTTTATCAGGCTTTTGCGTAAAAATACCATCGACTCGATTATTCGCTATCTTTGGCTCACCTGTTCGCTGATTAACAAAAAGATGATTGCCCACCATCGAGTGTAAGGCTAACTGTGTCATTGCCTCAGCAATATATTCACCTTTTCTAACATTGCCCCATTGAAACACCTCGGCGATACCGTTTTCTAAGACCATTTTTGCCATCATCGCAAAAAAGGACGAACTGTGAGATGTCGCGACGCTTACAAAACCTCCTCTTTGCATTTTTGATATCAGCTTAAACTCATGTATTTCAAAACTCGCCTCGGGGCTCCAGTCGGGATGCCGCTGCACCGGTGCCATATCGTGGGCATATACAAGCGCCATATCCAACTCCTGAGGTTTATGAATATGCGGGTAGTAAGATATAGCAATAAAATCATAGTGGACATCATTTGCCTTTGCCCACTCTACAAAATGAGGCGCATATGCATCTTCAGTATTACCCGTGTAGTCAACATATCGTCCTTTAAATGACGCCTCTCTAAACTGAGTGCCTACCTTCGCTTCAGGCAATACAGCATGCACTGCTTCTACGGTGTTTTTGTAGTGATCAAAAAACTCTTGGCGAGTAGCTGCCCAATGCTGCGGTCTTGTGTCAATTTCGGAGCCCACTCTGAAGCGCCAGCTTCGCACCATTTCTTCGCCATAAGTGTTCACTAAGTGTTGAATAAAAGCCGATATATACATTCGCCAAGCAACGGGGTCATTCGGTGGTAAGACATTCCCATAAACCCCTCTAGCATCTTTACTCAAATAGTCTTTGCCGTTTGCCTCATCAACAAATACCATACCACGTTGAAATGCCCACGGAGGATTGTCCAAGACAATTTGGAAAATATCCCAGTCGTTTCCAAGCCAAGCATCAATGCGATTAGTGGCTTGTTTGAAGTCATATACGTAGTTTTCGCCATCCCACTTATAGGTATCAGCTTGCAAGTCTTTGTTGAAAAAACCCCCTAACATTCTCACGGTATTTACTTTAGCGCGCCGATCGAACTTGGCGGGAATTGAATTTACCGAAGCGTTTTGGGTTCTGACGCTTACATCGAAAAAGTCAAATACTTCACCTGTAGCATTTGCAGACTTTGAAAAATCGACACTCAAAGTGACATGATTTGTTTGCGATGTTACGTCTTTCTCTAAGACCCTTATTGGCTGAGCACAGGCAAATAAAACAACGATACCAAATAGAAAAAATAATCTCAGTAACGCTACTTTCATCACAACTGCCTCATTTATTTCATTCCACTTAGCTAGTCAGTTCGGTGACTACTGCCTTAGCGATTGATTTTGAGAGGGATGTTGAATTAGGGGTTTAGCAAAGGCCAAACCAGCCCTCATTATTTTTTTCCAAATGACACTGTTCTACCCAAACAAGATACGATTCACTTGATTTTCAAGCAGCTCTTGTTGACCGCTTACGTGTTTGGGATGCAGGTTGTTTGCAATAGTGTGATCGGCTAAAGATTCAAGTGAATGTTTGCCCCCTAAAATATCTTTGCCAGTCTCTAAATTCCAATCTGCATAGCGTTGACGCACCTTTTTACCTAACACATCTTTTTCTAGCAAAGCTGCGGCCTTTTTGAGTGCTAATGCAACATGATCCATCCCGCCAATGTGGCCGTGAAACAGATCAGCAGGATCAGAGCTTTGGCGACGTAACTTACAGTCAAAATTAAATCCGCCGCTTGTATATCCGCCGGCTTTTAAGATTTCGTACATGACTAACGTTAACTCGCCAACATCATTTGGAAACTGATCGGTGTCCCATCCATTTTGCGCATCGCCTCGGTTAGCGTCAATGCTGCCAAAAATCCCCATCGAAATGGCCGTGGCAATTTCATGATGGAAGGAATGCCCCGCCAGTGTCGCGTGATTGGCTTCAATGTTTACTTTAAATTCGTTTTCTAAGCCAAATTGCTTTAAAAAACCATATACAGTCGCCGTATCATAATCATACTGATGTTTTGTCGGCTCTTGAGGCTTTGGCTCTATCAATAATGTGCCATTAAAACCAATTTTTTGCTTATGCTCTGCCACCATAGTGAAAAAGCGTCCAAGCTGCTCACGCTCTTGACGGAGATCAGTGTTTAGGAGGCTTTCATAGCCTTCTCTGCCGCCCCAAAGTACATAGTTCTCGCCACCCAAACGTTTGGTAGCATTCATCGCGTGTAACACTTGGGTAGCACCATAGCTGAAAACGTCTGGATTAGGATTTGACGCAGCGCCGGCAGCATAGCGAGGATTACTAAATAAGTTTGCCGTTCCCCATAGCAGTTTCATGCCGGTTTCAGCTTGTTTTTGCTCCAACACATCTACCATGCTGGAAAAGTTGTGAACGTACTCTTTGATGCTGTTACCCTCGGGAGCAACATCAACGTCATGAAAACAATAAAAAGGAATATTCAATTTAGAAAAAAACTCAAAGGCAACATCCGCTTTTTGTTTAGCTGCCGCCATGGGCTCTAAATCGGCTTTAAGCCAAGGACGACTAAATGTACCTTGCCCAAATACATCGGCGCCATCCCAACAAAAATTATGCCAGTAACATGCCGCAAAGCGTAAATGCTCCTTCATGCTTTTTCCTAACACTATTTCTTCAGGATTGTAATGATGAAAAGCTAGAGGATTATCTGAATCTGTACCCTCATATTCGATGGGCGAAATACTATCAAAATAATGTGACATAACGATGTTTCCTAATGTGTAGGTGAATCAAATTGCAAGTTAAAGTAGGTCTTTGGTTTGTTGATACAGACGCTGAAATACTCCTCTCCGAATTTGGTAATGCGCGTGCCTAGTGCCATTGGCTAAATGCTTTTGTTGAATTGGCGGTGCATAACAAATGTCTGACAAAGTAGGCGCGTTATGAGGCTTATTAGCACCAACTCGTTCAACTGATTGCAGGTAAGCAATTTGCGCCAAACGCGCAGCACCTAGAGCTGGGCCTACATCACCACCGGTTCGGTAGACCATGGTTAGATTTAATACATCTGCAAGCATTTGACGCCAAAATGGGCTCTTTGCTCCACCACCAATTAATGACACCTCGCTGGCCTTTGTGCCTGAGCCGTGCAGGGCATCCACACCGTCGGCAAAAGCAAAACTGACGCCCTCTAGCACTGCATAGAGCATATGCAGTTTTGTCGTGGTGTGACGTAAGCCAAAAAACATGCCTTTTGCGACAGGGTTGTTATGAGGGGTGCGTTCGCCACTCAAGTAAGGCAAAAAATAGGGCGTGTCTTGGCAATGAAATGCCTCTATTTCAGTGCTTTCAAGTGATGCCATAAGCACTCCGATATCTTGTTCGAGAATAGACTCGGCAAACCATTGTATGCAGCTTGCTGCGCTTAACAGCACCGACATTAAATGCCATCGCATAGGCAAGGCATGGCAGAAGCTATGAACTGCATTCTCGGGCGACGCGCTATATTGATCGCTCACCACAAAATAGACACCAGATGTGCCCAAGGATAGCATGCCTTGACCTGGCTCAATTAGCCCCGCACCGATTGCACCAGCGGCATTATCGCCGCCACCAGCAACGATTGGGATAGCCTTTGCCATGCCCCATTTTTTACTCAGTTCAGGTAACAGAAATCCCGTAATCTGAGAGCCCTCGAATAAGGCTGGCATATGCGAGAGTGACAGACCACAGGCCTTAATTAAAGATTCATCCCACTTTCGCTCAGCGATGTTTAACCACATAGTGCCAGCAGAATCCGACATATCCGATGCATAATCGCCACTTAGCAGTAAGCGCAGATAGTCCTTGGGCAACAAAACCTTATTAATTTGGGCAAAGATCTTAGGATGATGCTCTTTCATCCAAAGCAATTTAGGAGCAGTAAAACCAGGCATCATGATATTGCCAGTAATGTCGCGGCTATTTTTCACACTGGCCTCGAGCGCGACGCATTGCGCTTGACTACGACCATCATTCCATAAAATCGCAGGATAAACTGCTTGATCGTTCTCGTCTAACATAGTGGCGCCGTGCATTTGCCCCGATAAGCCAATGCTACAAACTTGCGCTAAATGAGGTCCTTCGCTGAGCTGCTGCATGGCCATATTCAATGCAGACCACCATTGCGCTGGATCTTGCTCGCTAAACAGGGCCTGCGGACGATTTACCGTTAACGGCGCCGATGCAGCGTCTAGGAGCTCACCGTGTCTATTTATAATAATGACTTTTACACCAGAGGTGCCTAAATCAATGCCAAGATACATAGGTTTTGTCTCATGTTTAGCGCTTTAAAACTATACCGCCATCATGGACACTCGTTAAACTATTCACAATTACTAATTTCCATAATTAAATTTCGTAATTTTGTTATTTAAATGTTACGAACGAAGGGTTACTATCATCAATACCGTTTACTTATATCTTTTGCAGGATTTAACCTACTTTGAGAATCGACATGCCTGCCTTTCATCGACACCGAATCAGTCTGCTGTTTAATGCAAATAAAGTTTATGACCGCCAAATAATAGAGGGCATTGGACATTATTTACAGTCTTCTAAAGTCAGTTGGGACGTTTATCTCGAGGAGGACTGCCTAGCAAGGCTAAACTATTTGAAAGACTGGGATGTCGATGGCATTATCGCCGACTATGATGACCCAAGTATTCAGCAAGCACTACAACCTCTTACACTCCCCATAGTTGGCACCGGCGGCTCATATCAAGATACTTCACTCTACCCACCTGTACCTTTCGTTGCCACCGACAACTACGCTATTGTTGACACTGCATTTGAGCACTTGAAGCAAAAAGGCCTGCAACATTTTGCGTTTTATGGCTTACCGCAAAATAAAAATCATCGTTGGGCCCAGGAGCGAGAAAATGCAATGGCCGATGTCTGTAACAAAAACGGATTCAAATGTTCGATGTATCAAGGTCAAGAAACTCGCCCTGAAACATGGCTTTACAGCATGAATCGTTTAGCCGACTGGTTAACCAGCTTACCTCTGCCAGTGGGTATTGTTGCGGTAACCGATGCACGCGCCAGACATCTGGTCCAAACCTGCGACAAAATTGGTCTATTGGTTCCCGATCAGGTCTCTATTGTCGGTATAGACGATGATGATATCGCCCGAAACTTGAGTCGTGTAAGCCTAAGTTCTGTGAGTCAGGGTTGTTTTGAGATTGGATTTAAAGCAGCAAAACTCCTCCATAAACGCTTGCAGCAAAAAAGGTCTGGCATTGATACTTCTGCACGAACACCAATACGAATGTTGGTGCCACCGATTGGCGTCGTTCAACGTCAATCAACTGATTTTAAAGCGCTGCAGGACCCCTATGTTATTCAAGCTATGTACTTTATTCGCCAGTATGCTCATAGCGGTATTAAAGTCGACCAGGTACTTGATTATGTTGGTATTTCGCGCAGTAATTTAGAGCAGCGTTTTGTTCAGGAATGCGGACATACAATTCATACTCAAATTCACAATGAAAAACTCTCTGGCGCATGCAAGCTTTTAGAGCAAAACCATATCCCCCTCGCTTCGGTAGCTAAACGCGCGGGTTATCCTTCATTGCCATATATGTACGCAATTTTTAAAAAGCATTTTGACTTGACCCCTAAGCAATATCGATTGCAGTTAAGCAAAACAAACGATTAAACAAGTTTTGATCAACACAGCTTAAAGTTACGGCAAGGAATTCAATTTTTGAACGTGCAACATCACTTTAGAGGGCTGCACTGCAAACAATGATTTGAACTGTTTACTAAAATAGCTTTGATCGCTAAACCCACAGGCTAACGCTACATCTGCAATTGGTCCCTCCCCTTCCATAATTAAGCGTCTCGCGTTCTCCAAGCGCACTTGATTGATAAACTGTTTAGGGGTTTTACTTAGGTAACGTTTAAACCGCCGCTCTAACGCACTGACTGACAAGAAACTCAGTTCAGCGAGTTGTTCAACGGTGATGCTCGATGCATAGTTCGCTCTAACGTATTCCACCGGCACTCTTATGCCATCGATAGTAGAGAGCAAATGTGAGGTTTTTTCTAGGTGCTGAGTAAAGCCGTAAGACCCAATAATCATACCCTGTTTGTTTATTAAGGGTCTTTTTGAAGTGGAAAACCAGCCGTAACCACCGCTTTTTAACATGTTTAATTCAAGCCTATCGGTAATTAGCTCCCCGGCCATTACCTTTATATCGTCGGTGAGATATTGCCTAGCAAGATAATACGGAAAGAAACATTCATCTGTTTTCCCTTTTATCACTTGCAAGCTTTTTACACCTAAATGCTCTAAAAAAACTTTATTGGCGTGCACGATAGCGCTGTTCGTATCTTTGACCCAAAACAACACATCAGGCAACAGGTCAAACATACCAATCACTTGTTGAACATCGATGTTAGTTAAGCGCAGCTCTTGGCTGTTGCTGTTAGTAGTATTCATGCTGTATACCTTTTGTAAAGCCCGCTACCCAAGAATCAGTTTGCGCCGAATTTGTTATAATCTCAACCGATTTCTTCCTAACATCATTTGTTATCAAGTTGTTAATATGAGAAGTGGAAAACGATTAATTTAACACCGATATAACAAGTGCTGCGGGGGTATTACGATGGCTCAGAAAAAACTTAAAATGGGGATGGTCGGTGGCGGTGAAGGTGCATTCATCGGCAATGTGCATCGCATGGCTGCGAATTTGGATGGGCAAATAGAGCTAGTGTGTGGAGCGTTTAGTTCTGACCCAGTAAAGAGTAAACGTTCAGGCGAAGCCCTATTTTTAGAGCCCTCTCGCTGCTATGGCAGTTTTCTTGAAATGTTTGAAAAAGAGCAGGCCCTGCCCGCTTCCGATCGGATGGATTTTGTCTCCATTGTTACCCCTAACCATTTGCATTTTGCTGTAGCAAAAGCCGCATTTGAGCATGGCTTTCATGTGATTTGTGATAAACCTGCGACCTTCTCATTGCAAGAGGCAAAACAGCTAAAAGACCTTATTGAAAAATCACAAAAGCTGTATGGCCTGACTCATACCTACACCGGCTACCCTTTAGTCAAGCAAGCCAAGCACATAATTACCACGGGGCAAATCGGCGACGTAGTGAAAGTTGTGGTGCAATACAGCCAAGGCTGGTTAGCCGCTCGTGAAGATACCAGCGGAAAACAAGCCGCTTGGCGCTTAGATCCCGCTCAAGCAGGTATAAGCTGTTGTATGGGTGACATTGGCGTACATGCTGCCAACTTAATGGAGTATATAAGTGGACAACGCATCATTGAGCTTTGCGCGGACTTAAATTCAACTGTAATGGGCAGGCAGCTTGACGACGACGGCACAGTGTTGGTGAGGCTGTCCAACGGCGCCAATGGAGTACTAACATCTAGCCAAATCTCGATTGGCGATGAAAACGGCCTAGCCATCAGTATTTATGGAAGCGAAGCGAGCCTAAGCTGGCGTCAAGAAGAGCCCAACACGCTGTGGATGAAGTTTAACCATCAGGGCGCAAAAATGATCCGCACTGGTGTAGGCGAGTTTTGTGACGAAGCGCTTGCCGCTATCCGCACACCGGCTGGACACCCTGAGGGTTACTTAGAAGCCTTTGCTAACTTATACACTCGGTTTGCAATGCAAATACGAGCATACCCGTCGCAACTGCAAGACCGCGAAACGATCCCCGGAATTGAAGACGCGATCCGTGGCATGGCATTTATTGAAAATGCCGTTTCGGCCAGTATCTCCGACATAAAATGGCATAAGTTTATAATCTAGAAAATTTCGATTTAGTACCGCGCATTGGAAAGTACAAAGCGCAGTGAAAACAGGAGAAATACGATGAAAGAAATAAAAGGCCCAGGCATATTTTTAGCGCAATTTGCGGGCAATGATGCTCCATTTAACGATCTTAACAGTATCTGCAAATGGGCGTCTGAACAAGGCTTTAGGGGGATTCAAATGCCCTCTTGGGACGGAAGGTTGTTCAATTTGGAACTTGCGGCTACCAGCGATGACTATTGCCAAGAAGTACAGGGAGTTATGGCTGAATATGGTCTCACCCTGACCGAACTCTCTACACACTTACAAGGCCAATTGATTGCAGTACACCCTACCTATGACCAAATGTTCGACGGCTTTGCCCCTGAGCACGTGCGCGGCAACCCTTCTGCTAGAACAGAATGGGCAGTGCAACAAATGCAGTGGGCAGCGCAAGCAAGCGGCAAATTTGGCCTTAAATCACACGCTAGTTTTTCTGGTGCATTGCTGTGGCAAACCATGTATCCATGGCCGCAACGCCCTGCTGGCTTAGTTGAGATGGGCTTTGAAGAGTTGGGTAAACGTTGGTTGCCTATTTTAGATGCCTTCGGCGATAACGATTGTAATGTGTGCTATGAACTTCACCCTGGTGAAGACTTGCATGACGGCGTGACCTTTGAGCGTTTCTTAGACGCCACTAACAACCACTCACGTGCGAACATTTTGTACGACCCAAGTCACTTTGTGTTGCAGCAGTTGGACTATCTCGCGTTTATCGATATTTACCATGAGCGGATTAAGGCTTTTCATGTAAAGGATGCAGAGTTTAACCCTTCGGGCCGTTCAGGTGTGTACGGCGGCTATCAATCCTGGATTGACCGTCCAGGACGGTTTCGTTCGTTAGGCGACGGTCAGATAGACTTCAAAAGTATCTTCAGTAAGCTCACGCAATATGATTTTGACGGTTGGGCGGTAATGGAGTGGGAGTGCTGTATGAAGCACCCAGAAAATGGCGCCAAAGAAGGGGCTATCTTTATAAACGAGCATCTTATACGCCCTACCGACAAAGCATTTGATGATTTTGCCGATTCAGGCGCCGACGAAGCACTTAACCGAGCCATTCTTGGCTTAAATTAAGGAATATGTATGCAAGCTCAATCCTCAGCAAATTTTGACGATAGCCCCCTGCATCCGCACGCCACTAGGATGTTCAATTTAAGCTGTATCGCACTCATTGTGACCGCGATGACTTTTGCGATACGCGCGGGGATCTTAAATGAACTCGGCGAGCAATACGCTTTCAGTAATGAACAGCTAGGCATTATTGCTGGGATGGCCTTCTTTGGCTTCCCTGTTGCGATGATTTTTGGTGGTTTACTTTATAATCATGTGGGTGCTAAAAAAATGATC
Source organism: Glaciecola sp. SC05 (assembly GCF_041380235.1). Classification (NCBI taxonomy): domain Bacteria; kingdom Pseudomonadati; phylum Pseudomonadota; class Gammaproteobacteria; order Alteromonadales; family Alteromonadaceae; genus Glaciecola; species Glaciecola sp. SC05. Next base: position 35,487 of record NZ_JBGIYY010000005.1, on the reverse strand, counting down.
TGGCTGGCATTTATATGTCATTTTGTTGGTTTAGTCATGACCATTTTCTCCAGCAGCTTTATTGGACTGTTGCTCTCAACCTTCTTAGTAGGCTTTGCTAACGGTGCGGTTGAAGCGGGCTGTAACCCACTAATTTCAGATCTATATCGCAACAATAAAACCACTATGCTCAACAAATTTCATGTGTGGTTTCCCGGCGGCATAGTCATTGGTGCTTTAGTATCTTACGTGATGACCAATATGGGCTTCACTTGGGAATATCAAATTGCTGTAATGCTGTTACCCACTGCTGTCTATGGCGTTATGTTAATTGGCTGTACTTTCCCAGACATGGCACAAGCTAAAGATGCATTAGGGTCTACGGTCACCAATATCAAAAGTTTGTTTTCACCTATCTTTATATTTTTAATCATATGTATGACCATTACAGCGACCACCGAACTCGGAACGCAGCAGTGGATAAATAGCCTGCTAGGTGCATCAGGTGCCCACCCGATGCTGGTGCTTGCGATGATAACCGGAATAATGGCAGTAGGCCGATATTTTGCTGGCCCTCTAGTACATACTTTCAACCCTACCGGTGTGCTTCTGGTATCGGCGGTGTTGTCTACTTTGGGTATGTTTTTAATGACGCAGTTAAGTGGCGGTAGCGTTTATGCCGCAGCGATTGTGTTTGCCATTGGCGTTACTTACTTTTGGCCAACGATTATTGGCTGCGTAGCCGAATATCAGCCGCAAACCGGCGCACTTGGTATGTCACTCATTGGCGGCGCTGGGATGTTCGCGGTGAGTATTTGGAATCCGATCATTGGAGGGTGGATTGACGATGCACAGGCTGAGGCTGCAGCGCAGAACTTAAGCGGTGATGCCCTAACTATTGCTTCAGGCCAAGCGGTACTCGCAAACTTAGTGCTATTGCCTGCTATTTTGATTGTGTTGTTTGCAGGGTTTTACATATACATGAAAAAAACCAATAAGGCGCAAATAGCAGCGCCATCTAGTTAAAGCTGCTGAGGGTTATCTCGGTCCCTAACGTGATAACCCTCTTTTTCTCCCCCTTCTTTTGACTGTGCGTGTTTTCGCCTAACTTTTTTTGCATAGCGCCAGCTGCTTCTGAATGAATTACGCTCATGAGTATGTCATCTCAAACATTGCCTAACTATAGAATTTATGTTGAGGGTATTTTCAATTACTGCGAAACGTCATCCCCAAAAAAAAAAGAGCACTTTCGTACTCCTTTTTCTAATTTGAATTAACTCACTAAGTGCTATACTGATGACCCTTAGTTAGCAGAGTTGTCTGTTAAAATTTTTCGCTTGGTCACCGGATACCAGTTTGTTAATTTTTCAGACAGGCGCTTGACTATCTCTGGATGTTGCTGAACTAAGTTATTTTGTTCGTGCGCATCCTCCAATAAGTTGTATAAGCGAGGGCCGCCCAACACGCCCTCATGGTGACTTTGATAACTGATATTGAGCCCGTCATAGCTTAAAATCAGTTTCCACTCATTCTCTATTACCCAGCGATACATTAAAGTCGATTCAGGATCATTTAAATCGTCCATATCATGCGCAAAGCCTTCGCCATAAATCGTATCTCGGGCAATCGGCCTTTGGTTTTTCATATCCTCAAACAAATTGAGGCCAGGCAAATCCGACGGTACCTCTAGACCTGCGGCGCCTAAAATTGTGGGCACAATGTCGATACTGCTGACCAATTCAGGGCGCATTTGCGGTGCTAATTGGCTCGGCAACGAGAACATAATTGGAGTACGCACACCGCTCTCTCCTGGGCTTTGTTTTGAGTTTGGTAAAAAGCGATTTAGCTGCTCAGGGTTGGCCAACCAGCCATTATCTGTCACATACACGACAAGAGTGTTGTCTCTTAAACCATTGTCTTCTAAGTAAGATAATAGTTGACCATTTGTTTCATCGAACCATTCAACATTCGCATAATACTTGGCCACGGGTTCAGCAAGGCCTTTACCCTCATATTTTTCTAATATTCTCGCTGGCGGGTTGTGAGGTGTGTGGGGCAAATAGGGCGCATACCATACAAAAAATGGTGTATCTGAAGCAACCGTCTTGTCAATAAACGTGGTAATGGTGTCGATCCCTTCGCGACCAATTTTAAGACCGTCATCTCCATGCCTCCCGCCTTGTTCTGGAAATCCGCGCGTCATTCCTTCATCAAACCCAGCTCGAGAATAATTTCCTTCCCACCACTTACCGGTCTGCAAGGAACGGTAGCCTTTGGCCTTTAATAACTGCGGGAGTGTGGCCAAGTTATCAACTTTCGCAATAATCTCTGCAAGTTGCTCGCGATACTCTTCCCCTTCTCTACCACCGGGCAAGTTTCTTGACGGATTATTGCCAGTAATACCGTGCTGTGAAGCATAATGGCCGCTGATGATTGTCGCTAAGGACGGACGACAAAGAGAAGTCGGCACGTATCCACGACTGAAGGTCACACCTTCCGCGGCTAGTTTATCCAAAGACGGCGTCTGAATAATTTCGTGTCCCATAAAACTATAATCATTCCAAGCCTGATCGTCTGATAATATAAGCAAAATATTTGGCGGACGCGTCTCTGCTGCCAATACGACCGACTGCTCTTCTGAGGCCCCATCATTAGAAGCTTGATAGCTATCGCATCCTGACAGCACAAATATTCCGAGCAAAAGTAGCCCGATATAGCGCTTAGCAGAAACGCTTTTGTACCTTCTATTACTATTGCCTTGCGTGTTCATAAACAGACCCTTTAATGTGAAGTTTATTTTGCTTAGTTTCATGTTGCTTAGTTCTATTGAATAAAAACCCGTCTTGAAGAGGCAGACTTGCTCGGAAAATCACTTGGCACCGGCTGCGTGACCTTGCCAGTAGCGGCCCATTCAGTTCCCCGCAAAAAGGTAGTAATAAAACCCACGCTTTCATAGGACTCCTGTTGATGACCAAGGGTGGTATGAAAAATACGGCCTTCCCCGTAATTCAAGACCATTAAGATCGGCTCATGTTTACCTGTGCCATTTTCTTCCTTCGGACAAAGTGCAGACGCAATCACAACCATGTTTTCAGCAGGCCCACGTAAATCTCCATAGCACTCGTCGGTTGCATGCATCCATACCTCAGGCATGCCCAATAGTATGGGATGGTCATTGCGCTTAGTGATCTGAAATTCATGTTTAGTACCGTGTGCGCCGCCTTCACCGGGGGAATAATCTCTAATCAGCCTGCCATTTTCATCAAAATATACATAAGGACCATCACTTTCATCTCGTCCACCCCATCCGCCAAGCCCCGTCATTTTCTGATATTCATGCCATTGCACAAAGGTGTTGTTAGCAGCATGCACTGAAACAAAGCCACCGCCATTTTTCATGTAGTCTTCAAAGGCAGATTGAGCAGCAAGCGGCCAGTCAGCAGCGCGATAGCCAAAATTAGATATCACAACGTCATATTTTGCAAAGTTAGGCATAAAGCTATCGTCAGTAGCGGGCTGTTCTACCAATTGATGCGCATCTGTATTGTATAGCTTTAGATATGGCAGTTCGGCTTCTCCGCGCCATACTAGTTTCGTTCGGTAAACATCCACACTAAAGAGCTCAGAGTCTTCTAAATATGTCTTCATCATCACGGTCGCTTTTGGCCACACCGTGTGGTTATTTTGACCATCTACTATCAGCACATTAATCTTTTGTGTGTTGCTTGTACTATGATTTTTGGGCAGCTCAACATGCGCACACGATGCGAGGAAAAACGCCAGTACCAACGCTGCACAAAATTTCATGATGTTCTCCTTAAAAAAAAGGGTGAAAAGTCATCATTGTCTTTCCAGCCCTTTATAAGTGCTTATTGCCATTTAGCCATTTCAGCCGCGGCCAAGAGAACCGCACCTGTGCCATAAAGCTGTGAATCAGTTTTACTGACTGGGTCAGGAGACTTACCCACATGTTGCACCCAGTTTACACGACCATCTTCAGAGATAGCGCGCGTAATAGCAGCCCAGCCCTTTTCAACAATTTCTTTTGATTCAGGGTCGGTCAACAAGCCATTATTTACGCCCCAAGCGAGACCGTAAGTAATAAAGCCAGTACCGCTAAGCTCTGGGGTTTTTACTTTATCAGGATCTCTTAAAGATGCAGGCCAGTATCCCTCTTCTGTTTGGAGCTTAAGTAAAGCTGCGGCGTTCTTTTTGTATAGTTCAATATAGCGTGGTCTTGAAGGGTGATCTTCTGGCAAATCATCTATGATTAGTGGGATCGCAGCAAATACCCAGCCGTTTCCACGCCCCCAAAATACCGGTTCGCCATTGTCACTTTTCATATCGAAGTAGCGACTATCACGATAAAACAAGCCATATTCATCAGAGAACAAGTAATCAGCAGCAGCCCAAAACTCTGAATCGGCATATTCGAAATATTTTGGGTCGCCGGTAATATTTGAAAGTTTAAGCCAAGTGCGAGGCGCCATGAATAATGCATCAGCCCAACACCAACGCAGTTGGCAATTGCCTTCATTATGCACTTTCCCGGAACCGCTTGAGGTACTGGCTAATAATTCGAGGCCAACAGTCGGTTTGTTCGCTAAAATCCAATCAAAATGTTCTTGAGTGGGTTTATAAGCGTCTTGATTACCCGTTCGTTCCGTTAACCACAAATACGTTTGCCCAATAGTGTGGTCATCAGCGTGATATGGACGTTCAGTAAGAAGGCTGTATTCTTCATCCTTTGCCATCTTTTCAAGGTGCGCCATAAACTCGGGGTTGTTCGACACCTCAGTCCATTTAGTTAAGCCAATATATAGGACTGCTTGAATCCAAAACTTAGCATTCTCTGACTTCGCACGATGAGATTCTGGAATATATGTCAGATTACCAAGTTGAGCTAATTGCCATGTACCGCTGCGGGTAGCTATATCATAGGCTGATTTGCGAATTTCTTCTGCACTGCTCAATTCAGTGATTGCACTTGCAGGTGACGCAGGCGTCGCGGTAATCTTTGCTGCGCTGCTAAGCTCTTCTTTTTGACCAGTGCAGGCACCTACTGCCAAGCTCATTGCAAAGGCTACTGAAACCATTTTTTTATTCATACTACACCTCATACTGTGGGATTAACTCGCAAATTTAATTGTTGATATTTTTAATCTGTTTTAAAAATTGATGTGTCTTTTTGTAAGGTCGCGTCACGCATCGGGCGCTGAATTGGCCCATTTTCGCCCAGTAAATATATTTTCCTATCAGGCGTATTTTTAGAACGTTCAGCCACAATCACGCGAGCATCAGGGTGCGAATTTTTAATAATAGCGGTCGTAGCAAAACTCGCATTGGGCCTGCGCAGTAGTTCTTTGCTCTTGGTAAACGACTGCCCACCGTCCGTGCTGCTCCATACCGATACTAAGCCATCACTGCCATCTTGCTCAGATAAAAAATATTGAATATTTTGCTCAGACGAAAACATAAAATCACCCCGCGATATACCCGATTCTTGACCATTTACTTTGACACCATCTGACCAACTCTCACCGTCCCACCGAATGTGGTGCGTAAGCTTTGGTCCACCGGTTTTTTCACCTAAGTCTTTGCCATAATTTATCGCTATGTGAGGATGACCATTACTATCTAAGTTTACTGAGCCATTAAACGTCCATTGCTCACCGGTACTTAAAGCCAGGGTCTTTTGCTCAGCCTCTTCGCGGGTAAGAGGCATAGTTAATGTTTCGCCCTGCACATTACGCCACTCGCCTGTTTTCGTATTGAAGGCCATAAAGTGTGCGTCATGACGCTCTGTTGTATGCCCTCGACCGTTTACGCCAGCGCCGCCATCCCAGCAAATGTGATAGTCAAAACTGACAATAATGTCGTCACCTTCGCCACGACTTGCCCAAGCATACCAACTATCCACAGCTTGCAAATCGCTGCGTCGCTTATGCTTTAAAAAAGAAACAGGTTCGGAATAGGTGCGACCATTATCAGTAGATAGTTGATAAACCCAATCGCTGCGATGCGCGCCATGACGATAAAATAGATAAATATCGCCGTTATCCATTTTTATCGCTTGGTTGTAAGTACCAAACACCGAAATATTATCGACTTCTTCCCATTCGGTAATATCTAAGGGCCGCTTAGAGATAGAGTTTTTATTTGCACCGTGATGAACATTTCCTAAGAGGTTTTTACCATGATGTTTATCACCGCCGTGACCGCCATAAAAAATGTGAATATAGCCCTCGTCATCAATTAGCAAAGTGGGTTTGCCATGATTATCGAAATTGGTTCGCCCTTCTCTGCGTCCCAATTCGCTGGTACCGGCTCTGAACGGGCCTAACCACTCTTTTGTTTCGTGATTATAAGCGGCGACATAAGGGTCTTCAAAAGGCCCTTGGTAGGACACATAGCTAATGCCGTCATGATATTCCCCCGCAGGGTATTGCACCACGGCAAGCGGGTTACCCGTGCCATTGTCAGCAAAGTGATCAGCAAGCATTGAAGGTGCTTGAATGTCTTTTGGTTGCAGCTTGCTTTGCAAGGAACAAGCACTACTGGTAAAAACGAGGGCTAATAACGTAATTATGATTAGGCTGCGCTTTTTAACGCGACATAATATCGAATAAGAATTTGCAACATATTTCATGTAGGGGCCACACCTGTAAAAAGTAAGCCCAAACACTAAACAGACAACACACGAACTGCTTAGTGATGGGCCCATAGGGAAAAGGATTTAGTTTTTGTATTTCTCGAACATATCGAAAAACTCTTTGCTAAGCGCAGGTTGCTTGGCTACAAGATTCTTAGATTCACCTGGGTCATTAGTGATGTTGTACAACTCAAGCGGTGCGTCAAAGCCATATCTAACAGCCTTCCACTCACCGCGGCGGGCGGCTTGATAAGTATCTCCTATTATGCCCGAATTTGGATCGCCTACCTGCTTTGAAAATTCCCAGTACAGGGTTCGCTCATCTATTTGTATCGGTGAATCGTTTAACAAACCCTTAATTGACACACCGTTGGTTCGAACACGCGGCACAATGTTTAAATTAACGCCAGCGATGTCTGCAAAAGTCGGCAGCACATCGTGAAACGCCCAAGGAGTTTGATCTACGCGGCCTCGCTTGATTTTTGCGGGCCATTGCACAATCATCGGCACATGAATGCCACCGTCGTACAAATCACGTTTTTGACCCTTATAAGGAGCAGAGGCTTGGAAAAACTCAGGGTCGGCGCCGCCCTCATCATGCGGCCCGTTATCTGATGAAAATATGATAAGCGTATTTTCTAGATCACCAGTCTCTTCTAGAGCGCTAATAATTTGTCCGACGTAGTCATCTAGCGCACTTACCATTCCCGCTAGCACTGCATTTGGTCTTTCAACCGGCTCAGGGTAGTACCAAGCGTATTTGTCTGATGGCACGCCGTCTTGCATCCCAAGATACGGGGTTTCTTCTAGGTCATACATGTCACTGTACTTTTCTGGTACCGCTAAATCTGCATGGGGAGTGGTATAAGCGAGCATGACAAAGAATGGGTTATCACGCTCTTGTTTAATGTAATTGATGGTTTCATTGGTAAACAGTTCGGGCGCATAGGCGCCTTTTTTGCCGCCTTCGTTTTCAACAACGCGCTCTTTGACGCCGTCCCGCCAAAGTATATGCGGGTACTGTCTATGGCCTTCTAAGATAGAATACATGCCGTACCAAGTATCAAAGCCCATAGCTAAAGGATCGGTAACGCCCATTTTTGAACCTATTGAATACTTACCAAACAGAGCAGTGTCATAATTGGCGTACTTAAGCACGTGTGCCATAGTGATATCAATTTCTTCAAGTTGGACGGTATTGGAGTTGTTAGTCATAAAACGACCGTCGCGACCAGTAAAAAGAGAGACGCGTGAGGGCGAACAAACTGTATTACCTGCATAAGCTTGGTCAAAGCGTATACCATTGTTGGCCATCTGGTCGATGTTTGGGGTTTTGATCACAGTGTCGCCATACACGCCGACTTGGTTGAAACCAAGATCATCCGTAAGAATGAAAATGATATTGGGCTTGTCGGCAGCCAATGCCGGCATAGTAAAAGCAGATAACACCATACCTGTTACCAGCGCACCTAGCAGACTATAATTTTTTAATGTCATTCACTGTTACCTTTTAAATACTAAGGGTTTGATAGCTGTTGTTACTGCTTCATTAAGATGAAAGCTTTTGTTGTAACGACGCGACTTTTAAATTTAACAGTTAGTTTACATTAAATCTAAGCCTACAAAAAGACTTAGTTTGATACATTTTGATTTAAAATGACTATTATTTTATATAAGTGATTAATTATTCATTTTTTATATGAGTAAACAGCAGGGAAAACTTGATATTGTAAAACTTCGAGCATGTATGGATTGTCTTTAAGACTCATCAAAGTTTATTGCTATGAGTTGCCAAAAATATGAAATTATCTGACATTGCGCTAATAGACCAGGTGCGCAGTCAGCTACGTGCGTTTAATACTATGCCCAAGACCTTGAAGTCACTACACAACAAACTGCTTTAGTAAGAGCTGCGTTAAGTGATAAAAATACTATTAAAAAGCACACAGATTTATTGATGTTGCGTCCTTTATCTGCGCACCCCTAACAAAACTATGATGGAGTACGCAGCATTTAATCAATATTGACCTTAAGGTTTAATCAGCATCACGGGCCCTAATAATCCTGATGACTGCAACACCCGCGACTTTTCGGTAGCGAAAAAGTTAAAGCCAGTAAAGGTTACGCGCTCACTTTTGGGAGGTGGTTCATTATTGTTTATCCAAGCTACTGTATCGCCAGTCATACTATAGCCACTGGTATCAGGAAGGGCTTCATCCCCAATCAAACGATTCACCCAGGTATTCGTAACCTCAACTTCCAATATGTTATCACCTTCAAGAGCTGCATCGCTTATATCTAAAGCAAAGGGCGGTTTCCAAAGTGTCGCAAGCTTTTTACCATTGAGGCTAACTTCAGCAATTTGTTGCACCTCACCAAGGTCTATATATAAAGCTTGCCCGCTGTTGATATCATCCTTTGATAATTGAAAGGTGTTGCGGTACTGGGCAGTCCCCGAAAAGTGCCTAATACCCTCTTCTTCTCGCTGAGTCCAATCCACTAACTTGTCAAATTTAACCTCTCCCGGGCCGCTCCAATCTGGGTCGAAGCTTACGCTCCAAGGCTGAGTAAAGTTAATTGCCGCTTTAGTTTGCACTGATTCATATACTGCCTTTACCAGTTCACTATTAGCCTGAGTGTAATTGGGCGTATCATCATCTCTGCGAATAAGCACAAAACGCGCGCCATACGGCTCAAGCAGCAAGCGAGTTTGCAGGCGCTGATTGTTACGGGTAAACGCACGTACTTTCTCTACACTGCCATCATCCACATTCCAAATTTCAGGTTGACCGTCGGGGGAACGGAAATCCGCGTCTAAGTAGGCAAACTCGGGCTTATCATTATAAAAAAAGTACAAGTCATTTTTACCAATGCGTCGGTGAGCAAAAAGTTTAACCGCCTGCTGATTAATTTTGAGCGCAGGCTGATAGCCAAGCTGCAAAATAGCTCCATCTAAAGACAGCGTGCTAACCTGTCCTTTACCCACTTTACGCAAACTTTGCTCACCATCCCCCCATACTTCTTGAGCAATAGCATTAAATGCTTCTCGTTGCGGCCATTCACTGTAGCCAATAGGTTGCTCTGGTTTAGCACTAATTACCGTTGCTCCAGCGGCAATTAAATCGCGCACACGGGTAATGGTTTCCATGGTTAAATATTGCGGACGATACAACTGCAGCGCACGATAGCGAGTGCCTTCAGGCAAAACCAACCAACCATCTTCCACGCTAAGGCGCTCAACTAGCACTTCAGTGTTAACGTAATCAAAGTTAAAACCATCGGGCACTTTGGTATTGTTTCTACTTGGCACAGCTCTTGGTGAAATATCACCCAAATGCACTAAAAAGTCAGATTCTGGCACACCCTGTTGCAACAAGTACGAACCACGGCCAAGATACTTAAACCATTCGATGCCGCCGTTATTCCACCATGTTTGCGTGCGGTCAATATGGGATCCAATGCTATCCATGGTCATTCCGGGCTTAACATGCGTATTGGGTTGGTGAGCGTAACGATGAAACATGGTTTCGTTGATGCCGCGGGCCCAAATTTTATCGCCATAGTGCTTATAAAAGTACGGATGACCTTTCCAGTTCACAGTATTTATGGACGTGAATGATTCGGCCGAAATGATGTTTTTTCCGTAAATACGCGCCGATGAAATTGCTGCGCTTACACGCCCTGGATATTCCTCATCTCTGACCCAGAACTCGCCCATTAGCCGGTCTGCCTTACCACCTGCTCTTAGTTCATCAAAAGGTCCCCAGCCGTAGGGCTCAATATACGACTCCATACCATATTCATTCGTTAACCGAGTAAACTCACCATAGTAGTTTTCGACCATCAAATCAGAAAGGTGCTGCCTAAACTCTTGTAAAATAGCACCGCTTTGATGGGACGATTCAATGACTCGGCCGGTTAATAGCGGTAACCAAGGAATGATGTCATAGTTAAACTTATCTTCGAAAGTTTGCTCTATGCCCGTTGTCCAATTTTGACCGCCCATTTCGTAGCTATCGATTTCGGAAAATTTAAGTGATTTATAGCCTTTTTCTTTGGCTTTATCGGCAATTTTCCCGACGTATTGCTCAAAATGAAAGCGCAGTGCTACCGGATCGAACTTGTCACATTCTAAACCCGTGCCTTCAACCGATGCAGGAATGTTTTTTGCCCCCGTACTGGTATAGCCAAAGCGCAGAACCCGCCAGTCTCCCTTTGGCAGTACTATTCCGTTTTCAGGCAAAGCGCCTCTATTTAGCACCTGCACCGCGCTTGCGGGGGTAATCACATCGTGGTGGGTGCTTGGCGTAATGGTTAATTGCCCTCGTTCCATTGCATTCATGGCTAACCAGTGCGGCGCGCGTGGCACTGACCACAAGTCAAATCGCTTTACACCAATGGGTTTGTCAAACACAACACGAAAGTATTTTGCGCTAAAACCATCCATAGTATGACTAAATGCCCAAGTTCTGGCACCGGTGCGTGGACGTCTGAGTTTTTCTACCACAGTAGTAAAGTTCACTCCGTCTTCTGAGATTTGCAAGGCACCCTCACCATGACGAGTAGGTGTTTCGATTTGCAAACTGCGCAAAGTACTTGGCTCTTCAAGCTCTACTTGGACCCAATACTCTTGTTTTTCATTTGCTGTAAATACTAATTCAGTATCCCAATCTTGGTCTTTTAGCACGCTGAGATCTAAACTTGGGTCAGAACTAGTAAGGGTCGCATTAGCGAAATGGTTGTTCTGATTATACTCATTTGCGGGTAAAGCAATAACCGCAATATCCCGATAAAACCCTTCTTCAAAACCGGGCTGTAGGGGCATCCATTTCTGTTCTGAAACATCAACGCTAATGGCTTGTTCCGACCAAGTAATTCGCTTCATGGACATCTCTGGCGTGATCCATGGCCCACCGCTAGACGACCAACCATCGGCATTGTGCATACCCATTTCCAGACCTAACTTGTCGGCTTCGCCCAAGGCATGAACGAGAGTATCGTTAAACTCATCGCTACCAAATCTGACTGGACCTCGAGATGAATACGGCAGGTTTTGACGATGCACATGAAACATTATGGCCCCACCTATGCCGGCATCAGACATCGCTTGCAAATCTTTACTGAAGCCGGGCTTGCTCAAATTACCATTCATGGCATGCATCCACGTTTTCGGAAAATACGTTTGCGCAGGCGTTTCAAACTCCTCAGGAGACAAACTTTGCGAATGAGCCAGGCTCGCCGCTAGTAATGACATGCCAGCAATGATTAAGCATAAATTTCTGATTTTCATATATTTTTATTCTCCACAAATACAAGCAAACTTTATTTACCCATCACTTCTGATGCCGGTCGATACACAGGGCCACTTGCGCCTAATAAATACATTTTTCGTAGATCTGTTCCGTTTACCTTTGCGGCAACAATCACCTGTGCGTCAGGATGTGCGTTACGAATAAGAGATGTAATCGCAAATGTCGCGTTTGCTTGAGTCAGTAATATTTTGCCTTGCTCAAAGCTCTGGCCTCCGTCGAAGGTATGCCACCACGAAACCTGCCCCTCTCCCTTATTACTTTTATGCGCCAACAGTGCGCTTGAGTGCTTATCTGAGCTAACCATTAAAGAACCCTGAGCAACAGGAATTTGATTGTCTTGTCCCACGCGCCATTGCTCTCCATCCCAGCGGTAATAATTAGGGTATTTAGGCCCACCATGCTTGCGCCCTAAATGCGGTCCTTTAGCAAAAATCATGTGAGGATGGCCATTCTGATCAAGCTGTGTGGTAGTATGATTGCTCCATTCAATACCCGAATCCAATACTAAGGTTTTTTGATTGGAGGTATTGCGGTCAATAGGTGTTGCTACAGGCTCACCTTTAACATTGAACCATTGCCCGCTGATAGTATCCATTTGCATGAAATACCCGTTTAACCGCTCTCCAGTATGTTGATGATCGGCATTTGTATCCCAACAAATATGGTATGAGTAGGTGGCAACTATCGTATCGCCCTCGCCTTTTCCAAACCAGCCATACCATGAGTCAGTGCCTTTTACATCGTCTCGACGAAGAGTTTTTAATACCGATACCGGCTGCGAAAACGAGCGACCGTGATCCGTCGACTTTTGATACACCCAATCACTGCGATGTGCGCCATGACGATAAAATAAATAGAGATCGCCATTGTCCATTTTAATCCATTGATTGTAGGTACCAAAGGGCGAAACGTTATTAAGCACCTCCCACTCACTAATATCATATGGGCGCTTTGACACCACATTCTGCTGACGACCATAGTGGTAGTTCCCCAGGGTATTTTTACCCAGCTCCTTTACGCCTCCATGCCCCCCAAACACAATGTGAATATAACCAAGATCATCAATAATCAGGGCAGGTTTACCATGATTATCTATCTTGCGACTGGGGTCTTTACCCATATCACTGACGCCTGCTTTATAAGGCCCGGACCACCGCTTTGTAAGGTGATTATATGCAGCTACGTAAGGGTCTTCTAGCAAGCCTTGATAGGTAAGGTAAGTAATGCCATTCACATATTCGCCCGCCGGGTGCTGGGTCGGAGAAACGGCATTGCTCAATCCATTTTCGGTAAAATACTCAAGCGCCTTTGCTTGCAATCGCTCTGAGACTTTCGCATAAACTGGGTGACTTTGATGGGTAAACAATACAAAAAGTATTGCCGCGTAATATACAAACGGATATGCGATTCTCATTTTATGGTTCCTATCATTTTTGTCTAATTCTCAACATTAGTTTATTCACTAATTGCTCCTGCTATATGATCAACTACTGGCCTGTGATTCAAATAATCCATGCTTTGTAATACAGGCGCCAATCCCGGCGTTTTTGACCGATAAAAATCTGACATTTGATTATTTCGGGTCAACTTAAGCATTAATTCAAGAATGCAAGAATGGAAACCATGATGATTTTCAGCAATATTGTTAAAGGCTTTTAACTAATGGTGGAGATAAGTTGATCCGCTTTGCTAGTTTTGCTATGTCAGAGGCTGCTCTTTGTGCGTCTTTATTTTCGGGAAAAAACTCGGCTCCTATGAACCCCGTATATCCGAGCTCTCGCAAACGGATGAGGACCTTTTCGTATGCTACCTCACCAGTACCAGGTTGATTCCGATTAGGCGAGTCTGCAAGTTGAATATACGCGACCTGATCAAATCCATTCTCAAGATTGGTAATCAAATTGCCGTTGGTGCGCTGCATATGAAAAAAATCCCAGTTGATTTTAACGCTGGGAGAGTTTACTTCGCGACAAATACTCAAGGCTGGTTCGTTACCATATATAAAATGCCCTTTGTGCGAAAAAGGATTGTATGGCTCAATGGTGGCAACCATGTTTTCGTCTTCTAATCTTGGGGCGGCTAACTTGAGCATTTTGGTGTAATTTTCGATCATTTGCTCATTACTCAGGCCCTCTATGATTTTATGACCAGTAACGTTAAAATTTGACACGTTAAGAGCTTTGCCAGACGCAATAGCAATATCTAACCATTCCCAAAATTCTTGCGTTTTTGTAAGGTCCGCAAAATTCGGAGGGTTGGGCGAGTAACTGGTAACACGAACTCCCTGCTGTTTTGCTCGAGCAGCTATGGCACCGGGTGTCTTACCGATCTTTGGATTGTTAGGGTTCCATATTTCAACCGCAGAAAATCCCAGCGCCTTGGCGGCGTTAATCCGCTCTAAAAAAGGCATAGGACGAAACCACTGTTCAATATTGCAGGCAAACGAGGACAACCAAAATTTACGCTCTTCTAAGGGCATAAGCGTAGTTGTTGGCTCATCGTTTTTTGCAATCCTCTGGGGGGTGTTGCTTACACATGCGGCCAATCCTGTTGTTGCTCCAAACACTGCAGCAGCGGCGACAAAACGACGACGATCCATTACAGAGTACCCGCTTTTAATAATTTAGCAGCGTAATCCGCCGCTCGTGCAGTAATCGCCATATAGGTGAGCGAAGGGTTTTGGGTTGCTGAAGATGACATTGCCGCACCGTCTGTAACAAATAAATTTGGTACGTCGTGAGCTTGCGACCAAGCGTTTAACACTGATGTTTTTGGATTGCTACCCATGCATGCACCGCCCATTTCGTGAGTTCTAGCGCCCACGCTGATATGAGTACTGCGGCTAACTTTGTTAACTTTGATATTGGTGCAACCGCCCGCATCTAACATTTCTTCAATATCTTTGGCGGCTTGGTCGGTCATATTACGCTCGTTTTCGCCGACCTTCGCATCAATATGCAGTTGCGGCATCCCCCATTTATCGGTTTTAGTGGGATGCAAAGTTGCTCTATTGTTATAATAAGGCAAAATTTCACCATACATAAATGCTCTAATCACCCAATCGCTGGGTTGATTTGCTTGGGCTTTTGTTACGGCTCCAATTCCGGCACGATTGGCTGAATTACCGGTATTTGATCGCTGGGACGCCGAGGTTTGAAAGCCATAACCACGCACAAAATTTACATCAGCGGCTTTTTGCTGGCGGAAATTGGGAATATAAGTACCAATTGGACGGCGTCCAAAACTGTATTTATCGTCAAGCCCTGGTACTGTGGCACTGGCCCTTACTCCGGTGAAATGATCCATTATGTAGCGGCCAAGAGCGTCACTCGAATTGGCAATGCCATTCGGAAAGGTGTCTGACTTAGAATTTAGCATTATTTGCACTGAACCCAGTGCTGAGGCGCACAGAAAAACCACTCTTGCTTTGTACTGGCTCTTCTTTTTCGTGTTGGCATCTATCACAGTAACGCCAGAGGCCTTGCCACTGCTTTGGTCATAGTCAACATGCGAAGCAATAGCATCGGTAACAATGCTTAAGTTACCCGTTGCTTTAGCGGCAGGTAAGGTTGCCGACAGTGAGCTGAAATATGCACCAAAAGTGCAACCACGTTTGCAATATGCTCTTGCTTGGCACTTTCCTCGGCCTAGTGACCTTTGCTCGGGGGTAGGTTCAGTTAGATTTGCCGCGCGCGCAGAAATTAAGCGACGGTCTTTATAACTTTTAGCAATATTGTCTGATACGAATTTCTCTGCGCAACTCATTTCAAAGGCTTTTTGAGAGACGCAGTCAGGTACGCTATCAAGACCGTCTTCATTGCCCGACACACCAATAAAGCGTTCGACGTATTCATACCAAGGAGCCAAATCGTCATATCCAATGGGCCAGGGTACACCGTGCCCATCTTTTGCGTTGGACTCAAAATCTGTGCGTCCCCAACGATAAACTTGGCGAGCCCAAGTGAGCGAACGACCGCCTAGTTGATAACCACGCGTCCACATAAAGGGCTTATCGTCAGGATGTGAATAAGGGTGTTCTTTCTCGTCTGCAAAAAAATGCATGAATTCTGAGCGGTATTTGCCAAATTTTTCTTTAAATAGCTGATAACGGCCCTCCTCATCGTACTTTTCAGTGCCTAAATCTCTATTTTGCAGTTCCCATGGAGCTTGCATATCTTTGTATTCGGGTCCACGATGTTCGATATTACGACCCCGCTCGATAACCAGCGTATTAAAGCCTTTTTCGCAAAATTCTTTTGCTGCCCATCCGCCTGTTATTCCTGACCCTACCACAATCACATCGAAAGCTTGCTTTATGTTTATGCTCATAGCGGGATAAACTCTCTTATTGTTTGATTCAAGCGCAACCATATTATGATTGCTTTTGAATCATAATGACCTTTTATGTAAACAATTGCAACAAAACGACAACACAAAAATCACAGTTTTCATGCGATGCTTTTACTTCGAAACTGGCTAAATTAGTAATATTCCTTGTACAAGTAATATGAAAAGTCTGCGTTCAAGGCACATACTGCAGTCCGCTGGCGTAATCAGAAAAATCGCGGTTATATTTTGTGCGAGTGTTGCTTGAGTAATGTTGTCTTGAAAAAAAGCTGGTGAGGACTGAGACCCGATAGGGTTGAAGCGCACTTCAAGAGGTGAAGTGCACTTATTTCATTAACTAGTTGCGTGTCGCTTATTTTAAATCAGATACTTTGATGTGGTCCATATCATCAAACTCTTGATTTTCGCCGCCCATTGCCCATATGAAGGTATAATTAGTGGTGCCTACACCACTATGGATTGACCACACAGGCGATGCTATTGCTACTTCGCCTGGCAATGATAGCGAGCGAACTTCAGTAGGCTCACCCATTAAATGAAACACCCTTTCTTCAACTGGCAAATCAAAATACATATATATTTCTGTGCGTCTAAAATGCGTATGAGGAGGCTTAGTATTCCAAACGCTGCCGGTCTTCAGTTCAGTGATCCCCATAACCAACTGACAACTGTCGACTATACCGGGGCGGATCGACTGAAAAATTGTCCGCTCGTTTGAGGTCTCTTGCGCGCCTAAATGAATAGTATGCGCTAGGCTTTTAGGTACATGAACGGTTTTGGTCACTCGATGAGCAGGGTATGACACTAGATAGAACTTCGCAGGCATTGATTTATCGTCAGAGCGGAATTCAATGTGTTTACTTTCTTTGGCAATGTACAAGCTGTCTCGATTGGCCATTGCGTAGATTTGTCCGTCAACTGTGATACTGCCGCTGCCGCCGATATTGATGACCCCAGCTTCACGGCGTTGGCAAAAATAATCTGCTGCAAGTTGTTTATGCGTTGGCAGTTCTAGGGCTTGAGATGTTGGTACTATCCCGCCTACCAAGCCTCGATCAACATCGGTATAAGTTAAATTAATGCTGCCGTCTATGAATAGAGGATCGGTAACAAAGGCTTCACGCAACTCGTCGTTGCGCATATTTTTGTAGCTTCTCTTGTCGGCAGAGAACATAAATTTCATGTGACATCCTTAATGGAATTACTAATTAAAAAAACGAGCAACTTTACTTAGCGCGCCATCCAACCACCATCCACTAACATAATATGGCCGTTCACATAGTTTGACGCTGGGCTTGACAAGAACACCGTTGCACCAGCCATGTCCTCAGGCTTACCCCATTCCCCACATGGTATCCTTGCGGTAATACTGGCAAACCTTTCTTCGTCTTTACGTAAATTATATGTATTATCGGTTTCAAAATAACCAGGAGCTATAGCATTTACCTGTATACCAGAGCTTGCCCATTCGTTTGCCAGAGCTTTTGTTAATTGCGCGACTCCGCCCTTACTCGCTGCATAAGCCGGAACAGTAATACCACCAGAAAAA
This sequence comes from Glaciecola sp. SC05, assembly GCF_041380235.1. Classification (NCBI taxonomy): domain Bacteria; kingdom Pseudomonadati; phylum Pseudomonadota; class Gammaproteobacteria; order Alteromonadales; family Alteromonadaceae; genus Glaciecola; species Glaciecola sp. SC05. The sequence continues at coordinate 17,648 of NZ_JBGIYY010000005.1, read as the reverse complement.
CTCAACAACGATGCTATATTAATTATTTTGCCAGAGCCCTGCTTCAACATGTGTTTACCCGCCTCGCGACAAAACTTAAACACACCATTGAGATTAATATTGATTACTTCATTCCAGTCATCGTCTGAAAATTCATGGGCGGGTGAACGCTTGATCGTACCCGCGTTGTTCACAAGAATGTCAATTTTACCGAATTCCGCCATCGCATCCTCAATCACTTTGACAATTTGTTCGCCATCGCTTTGGTCGCATCCTAATGCCAAAAGGGGGATGTTTTTTGCTGTAAGAATATCGATGGTGTTCGAAAGATTATCAAGTTTTGAACCAACCACTACTACCGTGGCTCCAGCCTCTCCCAGCGCAACTGCCATAGCTTGACCCAGTCCTCGAGTTGCGCCTGTAACAATCGCAACTTTTCCATACAAACTAAACTGCTTATTAAGATATTCTTGCATAGTAACTTCCAATTATTTATTTCGATAACAAAAAAGAAAATAGCTGCCTAACTTCGCGCAACTTAATTTTGTTGGCTAAAGTAATAATGATTTTGACGCATTATACTGAGCGCTAAATCTGAAAAAATCGTGCTAATGAATATCCAACAAGTCTACCTTTACCCGCTGTGATTGTAAATGACGCATTTAGCGCAATTATGAGTATTTAAAACGCATTCATTTTTCAATCAATATCGTAAATAAATCATATTTTTCAGAGCAATAATTGAAGTAAATGTTAATAATATGATAACAGCTTTCCAAAAAAAACCCTTCAAAAACAATCCACAAAAATCACTTTTAAACATTTATTATCATTTTTAATCAATTTAAACTAAAATATATTAAAAGTGTACATAGCCGAATTAGCCGACTAGAATAAGGGTTAGAAAATGAGCAACAATGTTAGTAGTATCTCAGAGAAAGGCTTACCAATGTTAGAGAAACATAGGCAACAATTGATTAAAGATATTCTTGATCAACAACAATTTGCGAGTGTACGTAGCTTAACCGAAAAATTGAATACGTCTGAAGCTACTATCAGACGCGACATTACCAAAATGGCAAAACGTAACGAGATCAATAAGATACGTGGTGGTGCCGAATCGATAAACAGCGAGCCAAAAAAGAAGCACATTGCTAGTTCGGCGTTTATGGTTGATAAGACAAAGCGTTCTGAAACCAAAAAGCGAATCGCACAACGCGCGGTAGAGCTTTGTTCAGATGGCGACTCCATCATCATTAATGGCGGTAGCTCAACCTATATGATGGGCCAATTTTTACCTGCATTAGATTTGAATATTTTGACTAATTCATTTGTACTTGCTAATCACATTACTGAAAACAGTGACAATCAAGTCACCCTTCCTGGCGGTGAAATTTATCGTGAACAAGGGATCATCCTTAGCTCATATGACAACGACTGCACCGAATATTACTACGGCAGTATGATGTTTATGGGCACGCCTGGAATTGGCAAGTTTGGTGTAATGGAATCTGATCCACTGTTAATCCGTTCTGAACAAAAGCTCAAAAAACAAGCTGAAAAGCTGGTAATTTTGGCAGACAGTTCGAAGTTTGGTAAACGCAGTAATTTTGTATTTTGCCCACTAAGCGATGTCGATATATTGATCACCGACTCTCAAGCCTCTCTGGAAGACATTCGCTTTTTTGAAGATAAAGGCATAGAAGTTATCGTTGTCGAAGCGCTGGATGAATAAGCTAGCGCTTATTAATGTTATGACTCGGTTAAAAATGCCCCTGACCGTTTGCTAAAGAGACGATGTCAGTTGGGTGCTTGCTTGTGTCATTGTTGCAACAAAGCCAGCCACTGCTGACGATAGGCTTGCAAACTGCGTAAGGCAGACATTTCTGCTGGCTGCAATTCAACATCAACCTTTATTTTTTCCCAATCAGTTAAGTACGCTGCGCCTAGTACGGTGCCTGTTGCATCTCTTGATAACCACACACTCTGCTCAGCTCGAAGCTGATTAAGTACCGCGCATAACAACGGGTTTTTCAAAAATGCCCCTTCAATAATGACCTTACCTTGGGCTTGCAGCATGGTTAACTGATAATCAATCATTAAGGCGCAGTACATGGTGGCTAAAGCAATTCCACTAACTTTTTCTACGGGTCCAACAAATTCTGATCCTCTTCCCCCAAAAGGCCCTGAGCCATCACTAAAATCAGGTAATGCAAAAACTGATTTATCAATAATTGCTTGGAGGTGGCTTTCTTCAAATTGCTCGCCTAACCAAGAGCCTGCTTGTTCGCAGATACTCTCAAATTCGCGCCCCCCCATAAATCTTGCACATGCAATAGGTGTTCCTAATGCATCCACATTAGCTAGCATATCTCTTTTAGGGTCCAGAGTAGATAAGGGTACTTGAGAAGCCATTAGAATGGTCCAAGTGCCTGTAGACACTACTGTGAATGGCAAACTGTCTTGAGCCAATCGATACCGTAGAAAGCTCGCGTTACTGTCGTGCAGACCACTGTAAAATTCACAGCTTGAATCTAGTCCTAAATCGGCACTTAATTCTGGATGTAGCTTGCCGCAACTAAACCATGCCGGCTGTATGGGTGGGAACAAGTGTTGACAATTAAGTTCTGCAACTAATGCAGAGTAAGTCTGATCTCTAATTGACCATAAGTCGGTGTGGCAACCTAAAGACGTAATTTCAGACACACGTTTACCGGTAAAGCGCCAGGCCCAATACTGAGGATACATCAATACATCTGTTGCTTGACTAAACTGGGCAGGAAACGTCTTCTTTAACCAGTAAAGTTGCCTTCCTAAATTAAGCCCCGCTGGTAAACTTGGTGAACATGAATCGACGAACTCAGGGCGAATGTATTCATATTCAGGTGTATCACTAAACGTTGGGGCGAATTCATAGTCTAGAACCGGTAGCACCAAACCATCTTTTAATGAGGAGTCTCTATCAATCAATGCGGCTGTTGCGCCGTGAGTAGTAATGGTAATACGTGACACCAAAAACCGCCGAGACACTTCTTTGATAGTATTGAGCATCCAATCCCAAATTTTCGCCACGTCGGCGCTTGGATAAATACTGCTAACATCAACCGAATTACTCATCTGTTTTGAAAATGCGGAGTCAAACTGCCGATCAAGCACGTGTAACTTAACGTGAGTCTTACCAATATCAATGATGAGTGTATGCGGAGCTTTGTCAGTTGTCATAGTGATGATTAATTTATGTTGATATAAAGCGTTACACGGCGATAGGCTTAGACTATAAAGCCTGAGAATAAAATGTAGGCTAGACTCGCAATAAACGATGTCTAGCTTATGTAAACCAAGTTCTTAATAAAGGCGATGATAACAGGCAATGAAAAGTCTGTATCAGATGCCTTAAGCCTCTTCAACACTGCCATCAGACACCGCCAGATAAGCGTAAGTTGCGGTAACAAAATACACTAAGGTCGGCACAATAAGCCATGTCGTAATCGTTTGCATATCATTATTCATATATGCGGCTACTCCCATATAAGCGCAATATAACAGGGCTCCCCACGACACATACTTAGCAATATTTGCGAGCAATGGTACATCTTTATTATGAGTGGCATCGCTAGTTGCAGAGCTTTGCAGATACTGCGCCTCAGCCGCTTTTCGGTCGGCTTCAGTTTGTTCGGCTGCACCAGCCTCAGGGTAAGTATCTTTTGCTCCCATCGCAGATGCAAGCGCGATGTACAGGACAGTAGAGAAAATCCAAAGCGGTATTAGAATAAAAAACAGGTGTAACAAGCCCATTTGCTCTACTGCAATCCCCACAGCCATGCCGACTATCCAAGTGATAAACGCCGCCATATTAGTCGTGTTTCCTTTGTAGGATGACCAATACCGTGTTAAGCCAATTTTAGGGAATATCCAATGCTCGGTAACAATAATTGCTCCTACCGGCGCTAATAATAGGCCCATGTAACCTACAAACCCAAGCAAGCCAGAAAACACAAATGGCGAACACGCAATTATCGTGGTGATGACCCCAACGACAATCGTTACGCGGGTTCTACCCCATGAATGGTTTAATGAACTGAAGGCTAAACCGGCACGATAAATGGTAGGATTAGAGGTTGTCCAACCAGCGATAATAACTGCAAGAATGCCCGAGGCACCTAAGGCCGTGAAAGCAACGGAGCCTGGATCGATTGCAGTAATGCTTGTTTTCAATACAATCGCTGCTCCGGCGCCCATGATACCCGCACATATCCACGCCATATAATGTCCTATGAACATTCCGAGTGCCGAGAAGTATCCGTATTTAGGGCTTTTCGCAAAACGAAGCAGGGTCATATCTCCGAGACTACCGTGCATAGCTAAATTTGCCACCCATGCGAAGGCAACAACATGCCATATACCTATTTCGCCCTCTGTATCTCTCCAAATTGACTCACTGGCAACGGTTAAAAAATCACTAAAACTGCTGATGCTATCGACGCCTGCCGTAGCAGCTATCGTCGTGGGCATCATGACTAGGGCACCAACCACAAACATTAGGATCATCCATGGTGCACATACCTCTGCAAATGCCGCGAGTTTTTTGAAACCTTTAACCGCCATGTATACAACCACTGCGCCTACTCCCAGCACCACTAGCACAAAGCGATAATCTGATGGTAGGTAACCCACTTGGTCTTCTATTCCAAAGAGTATTCTTACTGCAGAGGCTGAAACAGTTATCATTGCCCCTGCTAAGACGCAGAACAAAGCTCCATTGACCACACTATAAAGCTTGATTGTGCCGGGCCCGGCGATTTTTTCTAGATAAGCGTAAAGGGTTAAGCGGGTATCGGTGGCAATGGGGGCTGTGATAAGGCCCCACGTGAGCACTGCCAACAAATTACCGAATAACAAACCAACCAAGATATCAACCGCTCCTACCCCCCAAGATACAAACAAAGCGCCAATCACAAACTCAGTTCCCGCAACGTGCTCGCCAGAGTAGCTAGCTGCAAAGGGCCTTGGTCCCTGCAACTTGTCGGGTGAGACCGGTCGTGTTTCAAACTCTTGGACTGTAGACATATTGTTCTCCGAATTTGCTAATGCCAGTGGCTTGTCTTGCTCGCTGGATTAACTTTTATTGTTGTTATGTATTCGATACTTCGTGGCGCTTTTGGCTAGACTATCCCTGAGCCGTTACCACCGCTATTTGGACGAACTTTTGCAACCGCTTGGCGATAGCCGGACGCGCGATAAGTCGCAATCGGATCAATTGCTCCACCCTTGCGTAAACGCGCCATTTGCAAAATAGGCGATACGTCAGTAGTAAAGGCATCTTTAAGCGTATTACTTGCCATAATTGCGTCATTATTTGCTTGATACTGACTGAGTAAGCTGCGGTCAACAATTAATGCTGAAACATAAGAACGCTGAACGCTTGCCGCCGAATTCATTAAACTTTCGATTGGGTCGGTTACATTATGCGATTGGTCGAGCATGTAGTTTGGATTGAAAGCATCTTGCTTGCGATACTCAGCATCTACCAATTCATTGAAAATCAGGAACTGTTGATATGGATGCAAGCTTCCGCTGTCTAAATCATCATCGCCGTATTTTGAATCGTTAAAATGAAACCCACCTAACTTTTTAAACTGAATCAAGCGCGACACAATCATCTCGATGTTTACGTTAGGCGCATGATGGCCTAAATCGACTAAAGACTTGGCCTGTGGGCCCAGCTCCATAGCCGCTAAAATATTACTTCCCCAGTCTTGAATGATCGTGGAGTAAAATGCAGGCTCAAACATTTTATGTTCAATGTGCAATTCCCAATCGCTCGGCAATCCAGCATAGATCTCTTTCATGCTCTCAAGGTAACGCTCAAACGCGTGTTGAAAATGCTGCTGCCCTGGATGGTTAGAGCCATCGCCTACCCAAACGGTGAGGGTTTTCGAACCTAAAGCTTGGCCCCATTTAATACAATCTAGATTGTGAGCAATGGCTAAATCTCTGCTCGCCTTACTTGTGTTGCTCAAGCTTCCGTATTTAAAACTATGCTCCTGACCGGGTTGATCTTGAAAGGTATTTGAGTTTATCGAATCCCACTTCAAACCTAAGGCGTCGGAGGCCTCTTTTAATTCACTAAAATCATCTACTTTATCCCAAGGAAAATGCGGAGAGACACGTTCAGTCGCTTGCGATAAATCATTAATAACTGCGCTGTCTTCAAGCTTTTCATAAATATTACGTGGTTCACCCTCGCCAGGAAAACGCGCAAAACGCGTACCACCGGTTCCAGTACCCCAAGACGGGACAGCAATTTGGAATGTTTCTGCTTTGGCCGTAATTTCGTCAATATTGATATTGTCACGCGCCAACTTGTTGCCCAAGGCTTCATAGTCTTCTTTGACATAAGCTTCTGTCTTTGCATTCTGCTCTGCTATCAGCGCCTTATCGATACGTTGCTGTGTCATACTTAAATTCCTATCTATATTTTATTAATTTTTACGTTGACGAATTTTGCCTAGTGCTAACGCAAGAATGCTTCGTGTAAGCCGCCATCCACGCTTATGATTTGTCCGGTGGTTTTGCTCAACTGACCCGACACCATCAAATAAGCTGCCTCTGCTTGATCGGCGGGTGTTATAGGTTGCTTAGTAAGCGTGCGCTGCGCATAAAACATGGCTAATTTGTCGCGTAACTCTTCATCTGAGTCATTGCTTGAGTGCTCAACATTATATTTAGATAAAGATGCAATCACGCGCTCACGCGGAAACATTGTGCTGCCTTTTACGACGGTTGCTGGCGCCAAGCCATTAACGTTTACTAAAGGCGCTAGCTCTACTGCTAACTCTCTCACTAAGTGGTTAGCGGCTGCCTTGGATGTGTCGTATGCCAATGAGCCCTTTTTAGATACCGCAGCATTAACGCTTGTGGTCAATACCATAGCGCCTTGCAGTTTTTGGGCCTGCCAAATTTTATTGGCTTCTGTTGCAACGATGTAACCACCTTTAACGTTGACCGCAAAGCTCATGTCAAACTGCTCATCATCGCTCATGCCAGATTGTCCTGGTGCTAAAAATACGCCTGCGGTAATGATGACTTTATCGATGCCACCATAAGCCATAATGACTTGCTCAAACATCGCCTGAACACTAGCGCGCTCCGTGATGTTAACTGCCTGCGCAATTGCAGGGCCGCAGCCCGATATACCGGTGCCCGCTACACCAATACCCTGACCATATATTGCGGTTAATTCCTCAGCGGTCTTTTGCGCCGCCTCGTAACGTAAGTCTGCGCATACAACATGTGCGCCTTCTTTGGCAACGCGGAACGCAGTTTCTTTACCAATGCCGTCACCAGCACCAATCACTACCACAACATCACGAGCTAGGGGCGCCTCTTTTGGCATACGCTGAAGCTTCGCCTCTTCCAAGGCCCAATATTCAATATCAAATGCTTCTTGTTGCGGTAATGCGGTGTACTCACTAATGGCTTCGGCGCCACGCATGACCTCAATGGCGCAGTTATAAAATTCAGTAGTCACCCTAGACTCTGATTTATTTTTACCCCAACCAATTATCCCAACACCCGGTATCAAGATAACCGTTGGGCTAGGATCACGCATAGCAGGAGAGTCATCTCGTTTGCAGGCCTCATAGTACTGAGCATATTCAATGCGATACTGCTCTATACCCGCGTTAAGCTTTTCAACTAAGGCGTCAAAGTCGTCCGTTTCTGGATTGAAATCCACATACAGAGGCTGAATTTTCGTGCGTAAAAAATGATCCGGGCATGATGTGCCAAGCTTTGCTAAACGAGGCGCATCGACACTGTTAACAAATCTTAAGGCAACTTCATCACATTGCACCGTCGCAATAAATTTAACTTTATTTGAAATAATGCCTCTTGCTACCGGCAAAAATTTGGTCAATAAACTATGACGTTCTTCATACGACAAACTTCTTACTTTTGCACCGCCAAAGGTCTGCTCACCTTTGTCGTGCGCTTCTATATAACGAGCCGCAGTCTCAATGACCCACAAAGAAGTCTCATAGCAACTTTTGCTTTCTGACTCCCAATTAGTGTGGCCATGCTGACCAAGTAAAATACCTATGCTGTCTGGTTTCTCGGCATATGCTTGCTCACATACTATTGCCGCTTCCCAACCAGGGCGCATCCAAGGCACGTATGCCATTTTACCGCCCCATACTTTTTCGGTAAGTGCTTCTTGGTCTTTACAAGAGGCTATTGCAATAACCGCATTTGGATGCAAATGATCAACATGCTTTTCGGCAATCATTGAGTGTAAAGGGGTATCTATAGAAGAGGCGCGAGGGTTTAAACAAAAGTTACAGTGTTTATACATGCCTATCATGGCATCTTCGCCTGGAGACTTATAACCTTTATCGTCGCGAGCTTGATACGTAGCGTCCAAAGCGGTTAATTTGCCCTGATACAGCGAGGAAAAATTCTCTAGCTTCGCGGTGCGCAGATCACCGCCAGAGCCTTTTACCCAAAGCACTTCGACTTGCTCGCCGGTAAGAGGGTCAGTCTCAATGAGTTTTGCTGAGGTGTTACCGCCGCCAGTATTAGTGATTCTCTGGTCTGCACCCAAAATATTAGAACGGTATACTAAGCTCTCTACTTCGCTTAGATTTTCGGCGTAAGCGTCATCCCAATCGTAATTAACATGTTTAAAGTCTTCTTTTTTTTTCGACATCTGTCGCGTCTCTCCAATGTATCGATACACGGTCATTTACATTTGTAACGCCATATTAACGCCTAAGCGAACACAGTCAAGCATTTTAAATCAATTTCAATCACCAACATAGTGCTTTAGCTTGCGTTATTAGCTTGTGTAACCAACTTCAGTTAGATATTAAAATTCTATTTATCACATTGAATTTGTTGAATTTAGTTAATTTAAAACGCAAATTTAATTAATCATTTTGAATATAAAATCAAGCTACGATTAAATTAACATTTCATTTACATATAACGGAATAGTGGTGTATGAATATAACGATTGCACATTTTTAAAGCACCTTTGTGCCGCTCGTATTAATCTGTAAGCAATAACTACTTATCTATCATTAAGCTTATTTGGCAGTGTCCGGTAAATTTGCGATATCCCAATTGTCTGTTCTGAAACTGCGAGCGGGTAAACCAGCTTGATTGACCAAGTTTGGATTGGCCAACTCATGCCATGCAAAACGCACAGCCACTGGTAAACTCACGTCGGGGCTGCTTAGTTTTACTTTTCCATCAACAAGTACTGCCCTTGCTCGATAAAAAACTTGGTCTTCACCTGCTATTTCAAAACAAGATAAGGCTCCTCCATCTTTGGATTGAAGCCCATTGTCATACATAAACTGTAAATATACCTTGTCTTTAATTATTTGAAAGTCTTGTAACTGGGGGGAGTCAGCCAATATATCTCTATGATACGTATCCCGCAGCGCTAGCTTAGCTAAGCGATCTCCTACTACCTGTTTGTTTCTAGGATGAATGTCGCTTTCGTCACCATTGTCAGTGATCACTACCATAGCCGTATTTGGTAAATCTAACGCACTGGCCTGCCCATCTCTTAATAAAGGCAGTAAATAAGGCGTATCTACTTTGCGTGAGGGGTTTTTTGAGTAGCCGTAAGGAGCTAATTGCACAAAATAAAACGGCAGTTTTGCCGCAGGGTCCTTAAAATCTTGTGTCCATCTTTCTCGCCAAGTCTTAATTAAGCTTTTGAATTTAGCCGCGTAGTGCATCCCGTCAAATAGATTGCTTTCGCCTTGGTACCAAATAAAGCCTTTTAGTGTGTAAGGCACTACTGGATGAATCATCCCGTTATATAAAAAGCTAGGCGCTCGCCTAAGGTTATTCTGTAGCTCGTTTTTACTGGCTCCTTGCGCAAGCAATACCTTATGTCTATCTAAGACTTTTTCAATGTTGGCATTAGTATCTCGAATTTGCTGTTGATTGGACTCAAAGGCGCTCAGTGGTCTCCAAGGATTGATGCGAGTGCCGCCAAAAGACGAGTGAATGATACCAACTGGCACGTCTAAATCACTATTTAAGGTCGCAGCAAAATGAAAGGCCACTGCAGAAAAATTCGTAACCAACGTTTTATTACACGGCTGCCAAAACCCATCCATAGCATCGCTTTGCTTTACTTGGGGGTTGCGCGCAACGTTAAGTAATCGAATGTTTGTACAATCGAGATTCGCCAATGTCGCTTCAAATTCATTAGTTTTGGAAAGCGGCCATTCCATATTAGATTGACCCGATGCCAGCCAAACTTCACCCATTAGCACATTATTTAACATTATGTGGTTAGCACTCGAAATAGAAACCGAATGCGCAACCTTGTCGGCTTTCGGTGTGCTTAGCCTTAGCAACCATTTACCGTCTGACTTAACTAATGTGCGGCTTACCGCCCCCCAAGAGCCTTTTACAGTGACTGTTGCTCCTTGCTCACCAAACCCATAAATCGCTACTTCAGTGCCCTGTTGTAAGACCATATTATCGGTAAAAGGTGAGCCAAGCTCGATTAAGCCAAGTTGCTCGTGCAGTTTGATATTGCCCGATGGTAAAGAAGAACACGCACCGACAAATAGGCAAACGATGCAGACAATCAACAATTTCATTTTTATGCTCACTATAAATCACCTATATTTAATCAAACTTTGCATAATCGCTCATCTCATCTTACCAAATATAAATACGGCATGGTAAACTATTGTGAAATCAAAACAGACATAGGGTAACAAAATGAAGCTCGGCGCAATCGGCGAGTGTATGCTCGAAATTTCTCACGAAAACAAGTTAGACTTTTCCCAAGCATCATTGAAATTTGGCGGGGATACTTTAAATACCGTCTTATATGCGTCTCGCTTGGGCGTTGAGAGCTATTTTTTTTCTGCACTGGGTGATGATCACTACAGTAATTGGTTGTTGATGGAATGGAGTAGCGCAGGCATACAAACTGAATATGTTTTGCAATTAGCCAATAAGCTCCCCGGCATTTATGCTATTGAAGTTGACAATCATGGCGAGCGTAGCTTTCACTACTGGCGTCAGCAAAGCGCATTTAAAGACTACCTGAACGCGCTCGATACCGATAAGTTTATGCGGCAATTACGCGAGCTCGATTTTATTTATTTGTCGGGGATCACTCTATCGGTCTTTGATGATCATCAACGAGAGGTGCTTTGCAACTGTCTCGAAAAGCTTTCAAAGCTTGGGAAAACTATTATTTATGACGGTAACTACCGTCCACGGAATTGGACCAACACGCAAATGGCGATTCACTGGAACACCCGTATTCTGAAATATGTATCGTGGTACTTACCAACCTTTGATGACGAAGTAATGATGCATGGCTTTGAAGATTTAGACGCACTATTTGACTATTACAAGGACTTCAATATTGCCGAATTGGTGGTGAAAAATGGAGAGAGTGGCTGTTGGGTAATCTCTGCAGAAGAAAAAACCTTAGTTGCTGTTGAACAAGCAATTAAGCCCGTCGATACCACCGCAGCAGGCGATTCGTTTAACGCAGGTTATATTGCTGGCCGCCTAAATGGAAAAAGTGCGTCTGAGGCAGCTTTAGTTGGTCATAAGGTTGCAGCGCAGGTAATACAGTATAGAGGTGCTATTGTTGACAAGAATAAATTTGTAAACCCGCTCTAAGATTCGAAGATGGTTTCAACGCTTCATCATCGTAAACTATCATGGTCACTTAATGCTGCATAGCGCAAACAAAAAGCCCGTCTTCATTTAAGACGGGCTTTTCAATTAACATACTATTGCCATTGAGCTTCTAGTATATGGATATCACTTAAGATTAAAAGCGATAGTTTACAGCAACTTGATAGATTCGACCTGTGTAAGTAATTCTACTAACCGCTCTCTCATCAGTCCCTAAGAACTCTTGACCAATTTCATCAGTAAGGTTAAAGGCACGTAAAAAGAGCTTGGTTTTTCTATTTAGTGCATACGAGCCAACAAAATCTAATCTACCTTGAGCAAGACGTGTTCGAGCATTGGTGCCCAAGAATGAATTAGCTCCGCGCAAAGTTTGATCGTCTCTCCAGTTATAGGCAAGACGCAAACTAACCTTTTTGTTTTCCCAGTAACCGATAATATTAAAAGATTCCGGAGATACGCGCTGAAGTTCAACTTCACTGCCTGATTGCTCTATTTTAGTGTAGTTAAATACTCCACCAAAACCACTCCAAGGATAGGGTAGGAAGTCGAGTTTTTGCTGAATAGCTAACTCGTAACCTTCTACTGTTATCTCATCGTCAATGTTGATTGGCGCGGTAATTTCTACATCACGAAATATCTCATTGCCGTCATCATCAATAGTGGCTGTCAGTTGTTGACACCCCACTAAGATACCCTGCTCATCGGTAATCCGCTCAACCGGTCCGATAAGCGCATCAACAATCGCATTTGAGCTATTTTCTGGGCAAAAGCCAGATTCTTGGTCAAACAAATTGCTGATATCTTTTTTGAAGAAACCGATTGAAATAGCACTTCCACTGCGGTTGTACCATTCCAAAGAAATATCATAGTTAGTCGCCTCATAGGGTTCTACCGTTGCCGTAGGCAATGTAATCCTAACACTATCAGAACCGCCACGGACAGCTGCTGTTGGACGCTGTGCTAATAAATTTGGTCTAACGATGCCTTCATAATAGGCTGCTCTAAGCACTACGTCTTCGTGCAGTTCGAAGGCAACGTTCATCATTGGTAACGTATGATTGTAATCGTCTTTAAAGTTAGTAAAAACTGCAATACCATTGCGGCCCTGAGCATCGACCTGAGTTTCGAATCCATTGAAGGAGTTGTCAGTTTGAATATGCCTAACTCCAATATTACCTGTGTATTCAACCGCTCCTAACCGCCCAGAGAAGTTACTCATCAAATAAACCGCCAAAATATCCTGCTCAGCGTCGAAGTTAAATCCGATATTGGTAGGCAAGCCTGAGTTTCGGTCCAGAGTGTCCCAAAACCCTGTGCGGTTTCGAGTCAGTAAATCTGGAACCGATGCAATGTTTCCGGTACCAATTACCAGCTCAGACGCATCATTGGTAATCCCTTCTTGTAAAGCTGCAATAGTCGCATCATTGTCGAAAGTCAGCCATCCACTGGTATTGTCAAAGGTACCTGGAATATTGCCGTTGAAATAATCGCTTTGAGTAGACGACAGAACATTAGAAGTAAGAAAATCACTAGACACGTTACCCACATTGATACCCGCAGGGCCTTGACGTTGGTCCAGACTTTCTAAGCTCTCTCTTGAAAAATGCGCACCAAACTTTACCGTATCGAAGCGAAGTACGTCGCCCAAACCAAAATCTGTATAGCGTTGAGCGTTAAATTCGGCGCTACTCATGTCTCGCGTTAAGTCCTGCACCCGACCATTAATACCAAAGTTAAGCCGGCGCCCCTGATTGGCGTCTGATACTGACGAAATTGAAGCACCAACTAAAGTGGGTACTGACCATACCAAATTGTCGTAAACATATGGTTGATCAAACCCGCCTGACACCACAATTTGATCTAAGTCTCCACCCCCAGAACTAATACTGCCGTTAAAACCAGTTGGGATACTAGGAACCGAGCGGCGGCCTTCACTGTCAGTAAAATTGAATCGATTTCTCCAATCTTGGTTGTGAACAAAGTTAATACCTACATTTTCAAAATTATTTTCAGCTTCAGAGTGTGTAATTAAGCCATCAATCAACCAATCTTCTTTAGCATAATCGGCATACAATATAACGCCTCCTGTACTTTCCTTGAAGGTCGTTTTTCGGTTTTCAGTTTGAAGGCTGCCGTTGACGTAGTCATAGCTTGAAACGCCAAAGATTTGCCCAGCATCAGGCGCATCAGAAATCCGATCGTAAGCAAACGGCGCTGAATCTAGATCGAGTGTTACACGGCCATCAAAGTTATCTCTGTCTCGACGGTTAGTATTGAAACCAGGGCTGAATGTCGTGGCTTCTTTTGTGCCATCATCTAAATTACGCTCTGAAAAGAGTATATGGGCGCCCAATTTGAAATCATCAGTAACACGATACTCAATATTCCCGGTTAATGAAATTCTGTCACCGTCACTGAATTCAGTAACGTTTCGACCCCTCGCTGGTGCCCTTAACTGAGCATCATCTGGAATACCCCAACGTTCTCTGTATTCTGCGACATTTGTCGCTCTAACATCGGCACCGTCATCATCTACAGATGTGTAATCAATAATATCAAAGGTATCACGCCTAAAGGTCTGACCCGAAGCTCCAACTTTAAAGGCAACTGCAAGCTTATCTTCAATGATGTGCTTAACACCAGACAAACGGATATTTGGGTCGGTTTCACCTGTTAATTCTTCATAGCGCCCACCAACACTTAAGTTCAAGCTCCCGTCAGCCTTTGATAAGGCTTGTTGAAGCTTTTTATCTACGATCCCAGCTACGCCGCCTTCTTGTAAATCTGCAGTTGGACTTTTGACTACGGTTACGCCGTCAAAAACACTTGGCTCGAATGCTGCAAAAGGATTGGGAGAACCGACAGCACTGAGGCTGCGCGAAGGCGAAGGAGAAGCAAAAGATTGGCCAAACGCTGTGGTTTTTACAAACCCGTCGCCCAGACCACGCAAGCTTATTGAATTCTGCCGACCTTCGTCGTCGTTGTTTAATTGTACACCTGGAATGGCTTGAAGTGCTTCACCTAAATCTAGTGCAGGCAGGGCATCAATATCGTTAGCCGAAATTGCGTCTACAATTGATGCAGCGTTTCGCTTTACGTTCAATGCGTTTTCTAACGAGCTTCTAACGCCCGTTACTTCTATAATTTCTGTTGTTGCTTCATTTTCAACTGCGCTATTCACTTCTTGTGCAATCAATGTGGGCGAGCTAATTGTTAACAATATTGCAGCAGTAGCAGCGGGAATACCATTTTGAGCAAATCGTCTGCTGTTGTGTGTATGAGCCATACTTCCTCCGAGTGTGTTTAGTGCTTTAAACGTCTTTTGTTGTCGACTTAACAAGCGTTTTTAATTTATTTAATAATGTTACTGAGTTTAGTTTTTTGATTGAGTCGCTTACCAATTCAATTCAATCCAATTCAATCTAATCCAATCAGATAAAGTCACAAACTATCATAATATGCCATCAAATGTGAATTAATTATTAATTATTTATTTATTTTTCGTATATTGATCGTGGCAAATACTATTGTTTTTTTGATTGAGAGAATTTAAGGTTAGAGCTCCAAGTGCATCATTACATGGGCTTTCATCTAATTTTGAACGATGTAAAAGTAAGATCTACATGTGTAAAAAAAGTTATTATTTATTATTATAAAAAATAGCCTTGTTAATAGTTTGTGTATAATAAACTCGTGTTCTTTGGAATTTATGAACAAGATTGAAAGGCAAAAGCAGCAGAGTAATTTTTAATGGGGCACGACGCAAAAAGCAGGCTTTATGCGACATTAGTCGACTTCAACAATCAGACGTAAAAATTATATTAGCTAATAAACCTGAACTCTGGATAATAATTATTCTTAAGAGCTATATCGCTCTGCGTCTATTTTTATATTGGCATAAACAATAAGGGTGGTTGTGAATAACACGATTGCTATTTTCAGCGTTACCTGGAGTCACAATTATTTACATAATCAGTATGATATTTAAAACATCGCTTCATTTTCAGCTTTTATCCAGATGAAACTTCGCTCGTGATGACCCATTAAACGAAGTCAGCTGGTACGTACAAAACCGTAAATATTATTGCGCTAATAATCTTAGAAAAATAAAAAACACTCGGCTTTTGAAAGCATCTTAGTGAATTTTGTCCTTATTCTTAAACTTAGAATAATCATAATCAGTCTTTTTCTTTCAACACTAGAATGTGGCTCACTGGCAATCACACTTTTGATATACCGATTTACCGCCCAACAGCTTCCAGTGAAGCCGTAACTATCTACCAGCTTTTGATGGATAGTGCTGCCTTGCACGCCGCTTTCAATCCACTTTTTGACCTTCTCAGCATGAGGGAGCACACAAGACACGCTTGATGATGACTTGTGCACAGTAACATTCAGTACGGTTGCCAATTGGGCGTTGTCAGGTAGGGGGGTTGAGTTTATCTAGCCAGCCATGCTCAAGTGCGGTATCCCTTAACTTCTGCGCCTTTTTGCGCCCCATTAGCCCGCTTTGAGCAATAGCGCGATTAGATTCACCCATTCGCATCCGAACGAGTATTTGTCGATATTCGTACATTTCAAACCTCTTGTTTGCCATGCGCATCTCCTTGTCTAAAAAGTAGACATCAAGATACGCTATTTACAATGAAGTTTGAGAGGGAAAAGGATGGCTAAAGTGGCTCCATTAGCTGCAAATCAGGTGGTGCCATTAGGTGCAAATTAGATGGTGCCATTACGCCGCAAGTCGAATGGCCCCATAGCGGTGCAAATTAACACGCCCTACCTACTATCATAAGCCGCAATAACTGACTCACAAAAAGCCCTGCCCGCGCTCGACAAAAAGTAATGGTTGCTGCTGGTTTCAAACGCAAAGCCCCTATTAGCCAAATATTCAATCGCTTTAAACCAATTTGGTATTTTCAGCGCCTTACATATTGCGCTGTATTCATCGTTCTTAGCAATCTCTTCAATGTCTTTGTCGTTAAAGCCAAGTGAGTCAACGGTAAGGTTATCTATGCTGCGGCCCGACATCTCAAAATGCCGTGCTAGCACAAGTACAATGGATTGTGTTTTAAGCGCATGCTCATCAGCCTCGTCCTCATCATTGTCTGATGCACTGCTAATGAAAAAGAATTCACCCTGAGCGTTATGCTCTAATTGCTTACCAATAAGGCGGTACAATAAAGAAAACTCATCAACATACCTGAACAAATAGGTATAGTCTTTATCTTCAAAACTGCTCGACTTAAGCTTATCGTAACCGAGTTTGGGAATGACTTTTCCTTGCGTAAAGCGCTGATAGATGCGAGCGCTAATATGCTGATTTAAATGCCCAAAGCTTAGCTCTGAGGCTGCTGAAATTTGGTCAGTCATGCTTTTTGCCCTCGCTTATTATCGTTTCTGATTCACTTGCTTGCGTCTGCACGTCACAGCGAATTCTTCGATACTGATATACCTCGTCGTTGTGCTCTGCCGAGGCAAAATGATTAGTGTGTTTTAGATGCACTGCTGTTGGCTTGTTAGCAAAAAACTGAACGCCGGAGATGAGATCAAATAGGCGATAGCCTGGGAAGTCATCTTTTAAACGCTGGTGCAATATCTTGGTTAAATCGCTAGTGTTACGCAGCGTAATGGTAGATAAAACGTTCTGTAGCGCATAAAAACGCTGAATACGCAGTTCAGAGGCTTCATCATGGCTACCTTGCGCCATGACTGCACTCAAATCGCCGAGCACGTCAATATCTTTTATCCGAGCCTCTAGCTCGTTAAATAGGTTTTTAAAATACGCTGGAGAGTCGTTAAATGCATAGCCTATTGGCCGGCTGAACGCTTTTATGCTCGGTGAAAAGTCAGGCAATACTATTGCTTCGTTACTCAAGAGCTTTTTATTCAAGTTATGACTTTGTGTCTTTTGTAAGCCAACCATAGTTCGATTTTGGTAAAAGTGCTCAATGGCGTTAAAACGTTTAATGCTGTCG
>NZ_JBGIYY010000049.1:0-1470 GCF_041380235.1 Glaciecola sp. SC05 | reverse complement strand
ATCATCGAATGTGAGCTTGAGTTGTCTCCATTTGACGATGCAATGTTTATCTTTTGCAATAAAAAACAAGACAAACTCAAAATCGTCTATTGGGATAAAACGGGCTTTGCCATGTGGTACAAAGTGCTGCAAAAAAATCGCTTTAAGTGGCCGAAATTAAGCGACATGAGTCACCTCAGATTAAGCGAACAACAGCTCACTTGGCTGTTAGGTGGCTATGATGTTATTGGGCACAGCACGCTTCATTACACGTCCATGGGCTTATAACTTAGGATCATAAAAACAATTTATTGATCACGATTTAATCTACATAAAATCAGCTATTTAGGAGAGCATTGAGGTAAAATATGGGGCATGAAAAAAGCCCAGAGCACACTGCCGACTGACGTTGCCGCCTTGCAAGAGATGGTGCTTAAGTTGCGCGAGCAAAACCAAGCGTTAAACGCGAAGAACCAGCGTTTAACCGAGATGTTTCGCTTAGCCCAGCAAAAACGCTTTGGCAANGTTGCGCGAGCAAAACCAAGCGTTAAACGCGAAGAACCAGCGTTTAACCGAGATGTTTCGCTTAGCCCAGCAAAAACGCTTTGGCAAAAGCAGTGATACTTTCCCTGGGCAAGGTGAGCTATTTAACGAAGCGGAAGAGATTGTTGAGCAAGCAGACGAGCCTGAGGCCGATGATAGCGAAACCATCACTTACACTCGCCGTAAAAAGCGGGCTGAGAAGATAGCCGATGATATTCCTCGTGAGCGCGTTATCCATGATATCGCCGATGAAGATAAATTCTGCGACTGCTGTGGGCATCCGCTGCATCAAATTGGCGAAGACACGAACGAGAAGATTGAGTTTATCCCCGCCCAAATAAAAGTGATTGTGAATGTGAGACCGAAATACGCTTGCAAAGCCTGCGAGCAGCAAGGGACTCACAATCGTATTAAACAAGCCCCTGTGCCGCCAAGCATTATTCCCAAGGGCTACGCCACGCCCAGCTTAATATCCCAAATCATTACCAGCAAATATCAATATGGCTTGCCGCTTTATCGGTTAGAGAGCATGTTTGCGCAATACGGCATTGAGCTGTGTCGGCAAACCATGTCAAAGTGGATGATAAAAAGTGGCAATATCTTCGAAATCTTATACGACATGATGCGGCGAATATTACTGGAGCAACCGGTCATCTTTAGTGATGACACTACCGTGAAAGTCGTGGGCGACAATAAGGCAAAATCCTACATGTGGTTATATGGCTGCGGGGCAGATTCGCCTGCCGGTAGAATAGTGGACAGCGATATTCCCAATATCGTGCTGTTTGATTATAACAGTGGCCGAGGCGGCCAAGTGATAGTGGACTACTTAGACGGTTACAATGGTTACATGCATGCCGACGGCTACCCTGGCTATCATAAAACACACGCGACCATTGTTGGCTGCTGGGCACATGCTAGGCGCAAGTTCACTGATGCGCAAAAAGC
>NZ_JBGIYY010000048.1:0-1520 GCF_041380235.1 Glaciecola sp. SC05 | reverse complement strand
TCTTTTTATCACGCAGTGAAAATGTAAATTACGACGTTAATAACCCAAGCGACGAATTGAGTCGCACGGTCACAACGGTGGCACAAGCCGATGTAGACAGCTACGGTAATGTGAAAAAACGCACAAGCGTTCATGTAGATGACTTTGGTACTCACACCACAATAACCGATGCAGCTTGGCAACCCTCGCCTGCATGGCCGCACCGTTATTCGTGGCAGCGCGAAAATAAATCATTACTGCCTAATAGAGGCAATAACGTCATGGCCAATCAGGTGCCTCAAGAGCATAGCAATACACCACTTAGTAAGGCGGTAACAAGGTATGTTGAGCAGTGGGATACCCTGCATAGAAAGCCTAAGGTAGTGACCACCGCCGCAGGGCTGTCAGCTCGCAGTGCCAGCTCATGCAATGCCAATGTGCTGAGCGGCTGCACCACCCAAACCATAATGTATAACGGCTACGGGTTACCCATCCAAACCAAAGTGCAAGGCACAATACAAAACGGCACTGGTGGCTTGAGTCAGCAGGTGCGCTTGAGCAACGTGTTTTACACCAATACCGGTCAGAGCATTCAAAGCGACGGGTATTTTGCCTTTCAAACCGATACCTATACTGGCGGATCGGGCAGTGCGGGTTATCATACTAATGTGGTGAAGACATCACCCCAAAGAGGCTTGCCTACTCGCAGTATTGATCCTAATGGCATATACACCGACATGCAATATGATGCCCTGGGGCGATTAATACAGCAAAAAACCGTTGGGCAGCCATGGCAGTATCTGCGATATCGTACCCCTGATAATTACTCGCCCAATAGCTTAGATAAAAGCATGGTAAGCGTATATCAGTCGGGTGTGCCAAGTAGCCATCAATATATTGATAGCAAAGGGCGTGTAATACGTGAACGTACCGACGGATTTGATGGGAGAGCTATTTTTGTTGATACGCGCTTTGATGGCCAAGGTCGGCAAACTCATACCTCCATGCCCTATAGCACCACCGCTTACTGGACAGTATTTTCAAACTTTGACGTGCTTGGGCGGCCGGGCCAAAAAACGACGGCTGCGACCGATTACAATGAATCATTAACCACGCTATATTCTTACCAAGGGCTTAAAACCCTAGTGCGCACCTATGCCTCTGACGGTCATAACCTTTCTATGTACCGCGCCAGCAACAGCCTTGGGCAACTTATGTACACCCAAGATGCAAACGGGGCGTACACGCGCTATGCCTATGACGCCGCAGGCAACCCTATTGTTATAAAAGATGCAAAGAACATCAGCATTTACGCAGGCTACGACGACCTTGGCCGAAAGCTCTGGGTGCGCGATCCTAATCAAGGTTATACCCAATTTACGTACAATGATTTTGGCGAGCTTGAGCAAGAGCGAGATGCTAACAGTCAGTTAATGCACTTTGACTACGATTTGCTTGGCCGCGTGACTCAACGATTATCATCAAGTGGCAATGCCACGTTTACCTATGACACCCGCAAAAAAGGCCAACTTAGCACCCAT
>NZ_JBGIYY010000047.1:0-1535 GCF_041380235.1 Glaciecola sp. SC05 | reverse complement strand
TCTTTTTATCACGCAGTGAAAATGTAAGTTTTGACATTGAGAGCCCATTTTTGGATTTTGACATTGTAGATGAAAGAGGCGTATTAAGTCGCACCGTAACAACCGTGAATCCAGCTGATGTCGATAGTTACGGTAACGTAAAAGTACAAACCACTTTACATACCGATAAATTTGGCACACACAAAACCGTTAAGGATATAGGGTTGCAGCCATCAGCAGCATGGCCGCACCGATATTCATGGCAACGTGAGCGCAAATATTTTGTGCCTAACGCGACTGCTGGTAGCCCTTCTGCGCATAACAATACTCCATTAAACAAAGATATAACGACGCATGTGCAACAGTGGGATACTACGCATCGAAAACCACAAGTGGTAACCACTGCGCCAGGAGCGCTGTACCGCAATACTAGTCAATGTAACGCCAGTGGCCTAAACGGTTGTTCAACCCAAACCACCCTATACAACAGCTTTGGATTGCCCATACAAGTACAAGTGCAAGGGGGCGTGCAAAGCGGTGTTAATGATTCAGACAGCCAGCAGGTGCGCTTAACCAATATTTTTTATTCCAATACTGGGCAAAGTATTCAAAATGACGGGTACTTTGTGTTTCAAACCGATACCTACACCGGAGCGTCGGGCAGTGCAGGTTATCAAAGCAGTGTGGTTGTTAGCTCACCACAGCGCGGTTTGCCTGCGCGCACCATCGATGCCAACGGCGTGTACACCGATATCCAATACGATGGACTAGGGCGTGTCACGCAACAAAAAACAGTTGGCTCACCTTGGCAGTATATTCGCTATCGTACGCCTGACAGCGATTCGCCCAACCATTTAGACACAAGCATGATGAGTGTTTATCAATCGGGCACGCCGAGTAGTCATCAATATTTTGATGCAAAGGGGCGCGTGCTGCGCGAGCGCACCGATGGTTTTGATGGCGGGGCAATTTTTGTAGATACGCGCTTTGATAATGTTGGCAGACAAACGCATACCTCGATGCCATATAGCTCTCAACCTTATTGGACGATTTATTCCGGTTTTGATGTGCTCGGGCGACCTGGTCAAAAGACCACACCGGCGACTGATTACAATGAAGCACTCATTACCACGTACGACTATCAAGGCTTAGCGACAAGAGTTGATACGGTGGCGAGTGACGGTCATAATTTGACCATGTGGCGAGCGAGCAACAGCATGGGCCAGCTTATGTACACTCAAGATGCTCTGGGTGCTTATACTCGCTATGCCTATGATGCGTCGGGCAACCCAATAGTGATTTATGATGCAAAAGGCAATAGCATTTACGCAAGTTACGACCACCTTGGGCGCAAAACATGGGTGCGCGACCCCAATCAAGGGCTCACACAATTTACCTACAATGACTTTGGTGAGCTGGAGCGAGAAATAGACGCAAACGGCCAGTATATGCGCTACGACTATGATTTGCTGGGCCGCGTGGTGCAGCGCTTGTCATCGAGCGGCAATGCGATATTTACCTTTGATACTCGCAAAAAAGGCCAACTTAGCACCCAT
>NZ_JBGIYY010000046.1:0-1655 GCF_041380235.1 Glaciecola sp. SC05 | reverse complement strand
TCGGTGTTTGTCAAACTAGTTGTCGCGATTAACCTATTTTACACCTTCAATTTCAATCCTATCGCGAGCAGGATTTAGGTATACTTTTTCGACCAGATCCCAGTTGCGGGTTTGGCCGCTCCATCGCTCTGGATTTCTAAGTTTGGCTTTTTGATATACGTCCTTCCTTTTTGCTAACACTTCTTTAGCTTTACCTGCGTGGCGTTGTTGAGGGGTCACGAATTTCAATCCACTGTGTTTATGATTAACATTGTACCAATGACTAAATTTCAACACCCAATCGCGTGCCGCAGCTATGTTTAAAAAACCTTTATATGGATAATCCGGCCTGTATTTACACGTTTTAAATATTGACTCAGAATAAGCATTATCGTTACTGACTCTTGGACGACTAAACGATGTTGCAACACCCAACTGATATAAGGTTTCTAACATAGAAGCACCTTTCATTGGACTCCCGTTATCCGAATGCAATATCAATGGTTTATCTCTAATATCTTCACGTAAATGAGTACGCCGAATAAGGGTTGCCGCGTGAGCGGCAGACTCTTCGTCATGTATTTCCCAACCCACAATTTTTCGACTAAACACATCTAAAATTAAATATAAGTAAAAATGGAAGCCTTTCGCAGGGCCTGGCAACCACGTAATATCCCAACTCCACAATTGGTTAGGGCCATCAGCACTATGCGTCGTAGCGACCTTCCTGTCGTTACTTTGCCCACGGCCTCGACGATGTTGCAACTTTTCTTCATGCAACACGCGATAGCATGTGGACTCTGACGCTAGATAAATACCCTCATCGGCTAAAGCCGGCACCATTTGGCTCGCTGGTAAACTTTTATATGCCTCGCTATTCATTGTATCCACTAGCCGTTTACGTTCTGCTAAGGTCAACTTGTTCTTAGGCGCAGGCCTCACTGAGCCTGGTCTTCCATCGCTTTTGATAACACCAGCAGCTATCCAACGCTGATACGTTCTAATCGTTATGCCTAGCTCTGTGCAAGCCTTATATTTCGCGGCACCACTTAACACCGCTTCATCAATTAATATCACGGCTTGTGAGCGATCTGCGTCGAGGATCATTCGTCCTCGGCTTCCCCCCAGATCGCATTGGCTTTTTTTCTTAAGACCAACAATGCCGCTGTTTCAGCGAGGGCTTTCTCCTTTCTGCGTAACTCTTTTTCTAAAGCGTTAATGTGCTGCTTATCTTTTTTTGCTGCAGCTTGAAACACTTTCTCATGCTCAGAAACGTTTGCGTTGGCATCGAGACAGGCATTTTTCCATGCCTCTATTTGTTCAACAAACAGTCCCTTTTTACGACAATAAAGCGCTAACTCTGCCTCGTTTAGCGTCGCCGTTTCTAACACGGCTGCAAACTTATTGGCTGAAGACCATTGTTCAGCGTTTTTTCCATTACCGGGCATAACTTGCCCCTTATCTTTGGCTTGTTTACGCCAATAGTACAGGGTTGCTTGGCTGATCCCCATATCTAATGAGAGTTTTGTAATAGAAATATTATTAGGCGGTCGCATCTTCTTTAGCGCCGACTCTTTCCTTTCATTTGAATAATGTTGCATTGTCACTCCGCGCCCTCAACTTAACTGCAGTGGTTAAATTTTAAACGCGACAGGTAGTCTGACAGAGAGGGGTAT
>NZ_JBGIYY010000045.1:0-1751 GCF_041380235.1 Glaciecola sp. SC05 | reverse complement strand
ATCACAAAGCCTAACAACATCTAACACTGAGCTTTGAAAATATAAGCGATGTTCACTTTGACTATTGTCTACGTCCATCACAATGCTTGCTTGCATCAGATTGTTTGTTGAAAAAGCGATCCGCAAGCGGCGTTTGATCTCTGGCTTTACGAGCTCTGTGTATGCTTTAACTCGCTGAAATATCGCTTGTTCGGTAATATAATTGACGCCATTTGCATCCATTTCTTTAATACACTCTGACATGATTTTACGGTGCTCGAGAATGACGCTCAGCGTCTCAACCGTGCCAAGTTGCTTTAGCTCGCTCTGCCTGTAGTTATAGCTATGCAGGTTTGCCGACATTTTATGTTTGCCTTAACTTAATCATCATTGCCCTGTCCTTTCATAGCAGCTCTGCTTGTTCGCCGCTGTCGAGTGAGGTGAAGGTTTCAGCGCCTTTCCAATACACACGATTTCGCTCTGCATGGTAAGGCAAGGCAGTCGTTAAAGCATCCATAACATGGCGGCGCCCTATTTTTGCTTGTAGCTCTGGACTAGTGGAATGGGTCCCAGCGGCCATCAATTTAAAACCAGACTCTTCGAGATCATTTAGCCACCAATCAAATTGACCAATATCGATATTGGCAATCTCATCGTGCACTATGGGTAGCGAAGTGTCGCAGTTGTGAGCAATCAACCGTTTTAGAAGCAGCTGTACTAGCTTAATTTTAATTAGTGCATTAGTGGAGTTGCTCTGTTTTTTATCTTCCCTACCTCGTTTGTTCTTTAATTGCACACGTGGCTCAAAAGACTCAATAACACTGTCCATCGTCAGTGTGAAATTATCGTCCTTATCAAAGAACCTCTCAGCAAACGCCACAAGACGCTGATAAAAGTCATCAGACTGCATTTGATTGCTATACAAATTGGTTTCAGCGAACTCGTTCACCAAAGACGAAAACTGCTTATTAATGCCTACTTCAAACTCAACAGTTTCAACATTGTTGATAATGATGCCGGCAAAGGCATGATTAATTTCTTTCTCAAAGGCTTTGATGATTTTGAAATTTTGCACGATGATTTCTTTTTTAGTGCCAATCGTTTGGTTGTGCTCTTCTACTTGACGCCCAAGTAGCGAGCGCTGAGTATCAAGATTGCCATACACCTCAGACACATCATCAACGCATTGACTAATTTCATGCCAAAACGGGGTATCTCCTTTTATACCGCGCTTGTCTTCTATGATGTTGAGGTCAACAAACGAACGTAACTGGCTTATCAGAGTTAATTGAAGTTGCTCTAAATGACTAGCACTTGTTGCAAACAACTCAAGTGAGTTGTCGTTAACGTATCCATTCAGATCTTGATTGTCAGGCAATAGCTCCAACCATTTGTTATTCGTCACCGCAAAAGACTTTAATTGCTTCTGAAGTAAGATGTGCTCAGCAATATTGTCTTTACATTGAGCGTACATCGCCTTCATCGCTTCAAGCTTACTTTGCGCCGTTTCAAGCTTTTTCAGCGCTGCTTCAATCAAGTGCTCTAAGGCTTTGATACTAGTACTAGTGGTTTCTGCTTCGTGTAAAAGCTCAGATACGCGTTTTTGCGCATAATCGGCATTATTTAAGGCGTCGATGTCTTTTTTATTGAGTTCAATTTGCTGTTTTAGCTGCTTAGTTGATTGCTCCTGATGTAAAGCGCTTGGCGAATCGCTCAACAACGCTTTCAGCTGCTTTTCAAGGCTTTCAATTTCTTGATCAAGCTTTTCTAGC
>NZ_JBGIYY010000044.1:0-1925 GCF_041380235.1 Glaciecola sp. SC05 | reverse complement strand
TTGTCAAAAGCTAAATGGCCGTTATTCTTAAGGTTATCAAACAATGTCATGACCGCTAATTTGGGAAAAGTTATGATGGTAAAAAAGTACGCAACAGGTGGGATTGGAAGAACTTTCCGATTTTCGATGGTTGGCGTGGTACTGTTATGATGCTTGAACTCTACAACTTTACTCATATTGACTCCGTTAACTTTCCCAATAATACTCCAAAATGGGAATGTTTTATACGGTGATGAAGATTGCTAGTAATGCTGAAGCTTTGATAGTGCTAAGAGAGTTGCCACAGATCGCGCAGCGACCTGTGGACATCGTTTAAACGGTTTCTAGTCGCCAAAATTACTCTAAAACGAGAAAGTTTTATACTGTGATGATGATGCGAAGATTAATTGGTTAGTTCAACTCCCCCAATTCCCATATGTAGTTATCTCTAAGGGTTTCCTTTGTAATTTCTGAATTCTGAATATGGTCAACTTCATTTGATGGATTGACGGTTTCAATTGTGACAATTATCGCGTTTATTTGTTGCAATAACTTAACAGGTAAGCCTTTCTTCAGGCGCCCGACGTAATTTACATTACGAACCAAGTTAGCATTCTTCATCTGAAAAAAATAACAAGGAAATTCACCACTCAACTCTCGCTCATTAACACCGTCAGTTTTATTCTGAAGCATTTTCCCGCCATCTAAAATCTCGACAGCTAACGACCTTTCAATTTCCATTTGAACCGGGTTGTCCATATAGTCAGTCATAACCGTTGCGTAACCACTCTCATCATCCTTAGTTATCACAGCAAGGGAGTATATATAATGATTCGTCGCCCCTTGCTTTAAAGCAATGTAGTCACCCATATTGCGCTGCGCCGATAAAAACTCACTCATCTGACGAGCTTTGCCATAATTCATTTTCCAATTAACTTCACAAGCAGCATTTAAGTTATCAATATTTCGCTTTTTGGTGTCGCAGCTAGCCAAGAATAGTGCGCCAACAATAATCCAAACTAGCTTGAACTTAATCGACATAGTATAAATTTCCTTCCTGTAGATAGTGTGTTCTTCTATATTTCAACCCTGCTTGTTGGCGTATCAGGTTTGTATGTCGGACAGCAAAAGTCTCGCTATTCGACAGCCCTCGAACTGAGTCCCCAATACGCAACGAGTCGTTAGGAGCTTTCCATGGCCACTGGAGGAACCTACCCGTAGTTGAAGCCCAAGAGTGGTGAAGCTCATGCGCTAGAGATAAAAAGGAAGATTCATTTTTTATAAAGCCGCCTCGCACATTTGCGTGTATTCCGGGGCCACTAACGTGATTATATCCTACCACTGTATCATAACCCTTAGCTACTCCTTCAAAGGGTTGGCGAGAATATTTGATTAAGATGCTCGAATCTGAATCTACAAGGCCGATAAGCATTTTTTCACCCGCATCCGTCTCAGCAATGTCACCCAAGTCTTTCATGAGCTTCTCAGCAAATCCTTTTGGCCCTTCAGATGTATAGCTGAGTTCATTATCTCCGAACTTGAAGGTCTGCTCCTGTTTTATGTAGCCTTCTGATTCAGGGGCGCCCACGGCGCTAGGAGTGCCAGAGAAATAATTCCCACTGGTACCAAAATTATCACCTTTTGATNCAATATCTGCAGCAGATTCAGGAGGAGTGTTGTTCTGTGGTGATGCATTTGCGCCATTCTCGGCACCATTCTTGGTTTTATTTTTACCATTAATGTTATTTATTAAGCTATTTATGTTGTTCATTAAGTCATTGTACTCTTCCTCTTTTTCTTGTCTGCGCCTTTCAATTCTAGAATAGCCACTAGGATCAGTATACTTTAATGGGTTGTTTATGACGTAGCTATAAGGATTAATGCCTTGGCTATTGCCATTCCCCTGAATAAACGGGTCCACCGACATAAACCGCCCAATATTGTAG
>NZ_JBGIYY010000043.1:0-1955 GCF_041380235.1 Glaciecola sp. SC05 | reverse complement strand
TGTTAACGGCAGTGTAAAAATGACCCCTAACGGCAATTGAAAATTGACCCCCTGAGGTAAACTAGGGGCTTTTGTAAAAAGGCCGCCTATCGATGTTAAATCAGGAGATGGTTGTGACCATTAAAGTACTCAATAAACAAGGTCAATCAATTAAAGGGATAGCGCGAGAAACGGGGCTTTCTAAAAACACAGTTAAGAAGTATCTACAGCAAACAGATTGCCCAATGCGATACGAGCGTAAGGTAGTCAAACCCAGCAAGTTAGCACCTTTTAAAGCGTATCTTCAATCGCGTATTGCGGCTGCGCATCCAGACTGGATCCCCGCTGTTGAGCTCTATCAAGAGATATTAGAGCAAGGCTATACAGGTAAAATCCGCATATTAAGTCAATACATCGCGACACTGAAACCGACAAGTGAAGCCGAGCCGTTAGTGCGGTTTGAAACACCGCCAGGTAAGCAGATGCAAGTTGACTTTACCATCATCAGACGAGGCAATCGGGCGCTTAAAGCGTTTGTCGCAACGCTGGGATATTCACGCGCTACTTACGTTAAGTTCTTTGACCACGAGCGTACCGAAGCATGGATGGAGGGTTTAAGAGCTAGCTTCGAATACTTTGGCGGCGTGCCGCATGAAGTATTATTCGACAATGCAAAAACGATAATGATTGAGCGGGATGCCTACGCAGAGGGGGAGCATAGATGGAATGCGAAGTTACTTGCCGTAGCAGAAGATTATGGATTTACACCCAAGGTATGCAGACCTTATCGAGCGAAAACGAAAGGTAAGGTCGAGCGCTTTAATCGCTATTTAAAAGCCAGCTTCGTTGTGCCGCTGCAAGCGACATTAAGAAGTTCGGGTCTAATGCTGGATGTGCACACCGCAAACGGTTATGTGGGTCGCTGGTTGGCACAAACAGCCAATGCAAGAGTGCATGGCACGACGGGCGAAATACCCAACACGCGTTTAATTGATGAGCAAGACGCGCTACTGCCATTGCCGTTGTATGTCGGCAGTGTAACGGCGACGCCAGCAAGGCAGGCTCTGCCTACGCCATTTGAGAGCATACAGCACCCCTTGAGCGTATATGACCAAGTGGGAGGCGTACATGAACTTACAGTCTGAGCGTATTGCCGATGCTTGTGAGCAACTTGGTTTACAAGCTATCGCAGAAGTATGGCCAAATATCGCTAAACACCACTTAGCCAATGAAGGCTCCTACGCTGACTTCGTTGAAAAGCTACTCACAGAAGAGCTAGTAGCCAAAACACAGCGGACCAAAACCACGCTACTCAAATTCGCAGGCTTACCCAACATTAAAACCTTGGAAGAATATGATTTTAACTTCGCCAGCGGCGTACCTAAATCGCAACTGACAGAGTTAGCGGGCTTAAGCTTTATTGAGCGAGCTGAGAATGTTGTGATGCTCGGGCCAAGCGGCGTGGGCAAAACGCATCTGGCGATTGCATTGGGATATAAAGCGATAATGGCGAGCACTAAAGTGCGTTTCATTGCCGCTGCCGATTTGATGTTGCAACTGGCGACTGCAAATAACCAAGGCAAACTGAAAAACTACCTACAACGTGTAGTGATGAGTCCCAAGCTACTTATCATTGACGAGATTGGCTACTTGCCGTTTGGCCGTGAGGAAGCGAACTTGTTCTTTAATGTTATTGCAAAGCGTTATGAGCGAGGCAGTACACTTCTTACTAGCAATCTGCCGTTTAGTCAGTGGGCAGGTGCATTTGCTAATGATGCAACGTTAACCGCAGCCATGCTAGACAGACTCTTACACCACTGTCATGTCGTACAAATTAGCGGCGAAAGCTATCGTTTAAAAGACAAAAAGAAAATTGGGATAGCTCCGATTATCGGTGAAATCTAAAAAGGGAGGGGGTCAAAATTCAATTGCCGATTTAAACCCAAAGGGGGTCAAATTTAAACTGCCGTTGACAA
>NZ_JBGIYY010000042.1:0-2021 GCF_041380235.1 Glaciecola sp. SC05 | reverse complement strand
TAAACACGTCCTCAAGCGAACGTTGGTATTAGATGTGGCGATGCCTTTGCGTAAAAGACAGCCGCCTGACTTTTTATCACAAAGCGAAGTCGTCTCGCTAATAAGACATTGCCAAACCTTGCGTATGAAAACCATGACGATGCTCTGCTATGGCTGTGGTTTACGATTAAGTGAACTGACGCACGTCAAGGTAAAGCATATTGATGGAAAGCGTAAAACCGTGTTCATTGAAAATGGTAAGGGCAATAAACACCGGTATGTCGTCATACCTGAGAGCGTGCTGCGTCAACTCAGACACTATTGGCAAGAGTATCGCCCGACAGAATGGATGTTTTACTCCCAGTGGTTGGAGACACGGCCAATGGCGAATTCCAGCTATTCGAGGGCGCTTCAAAAAGTAGCGGCCGATGCAGGCTTAACAAAACGGTGTAATGTCCACAAATTACGCCATGCTTTTGCCACGCATCAGTTAGAAGCGGGTATGCCCATTCACCAATTGCAGCACCAATTGGGACACACCGATATTCGTACAACCCAAACTTACTTGCATTGGTTACCCGAGCTGCACCATGGCGGAACAGATTTACTGAAATCACTGGAGTAAGTCATGGGCGTATTACATCTGCGCGATATCTTTGACCAGGCACTCATTGGGTATCAGCAATCGCATCGCATGAGCTTGCAACAGCATCGGGTGTGTCGAAGTATTTTAGCGTGTCGCACGGGCAAGTTAGGCTACCAAGTCTGGCAATGCAATCAATGCGAGGAGGAAAAGCGTATTGGCTGTAGCTGTCGAGATAGGCACTGCCCTCGATGCCAAGGAAAAGTGACGCAAGAGTGGGTTGAAAAACAATCCCAACAAGTGGTATCGGGTGGCTACTTCCATTTGGTGTTTACCTTGCCGCATGAGTTAAACGTGCTGGCACAATACAAGCCAAAAGTGGTGTATGCGGCCTTATTCAAGTCCGTCTGGCAGACACTGCAAAAGTTTACTGCTAAGCGTCATGGCCGAGATAGTCAGTTGGGTATGCTCAGCGTCTTGCATACGTGGGGGCAGAACTTGGGACAGCATATTCATTTGCACTGTTTGGTTCCAGCGGGCGTGCTTGACCGAGAGCAACGGTGGTGCAAGCACAAGAAACGTTACCTGTATCCGGTCAAAGCCCTATCTGCGGTGTTCAGAGGCAAGATAATGGCATTACTTGAGGATAAAGGCATTGACGTTACGATACTTCACCTACCTAAGAAGTGGTGCGTCTATGCGAAGCAAAGCTTACATAGCACAAAGGTGGTGTTGCGTTATCTGGCTCGTTATACCCGAAAAGGCATGATGGCCGAGTCGAGATTGCTATCCTATACGCACGAACAGGTGCGATTTAGATATAAAGACTATAGAGACAACAATCACAAAGTAATGACCTTAACGGCGCATGAATTTATTAGGCGGTATTTGCTGCACGTGTTGCCCAAAGGGTTTATGCGAATACGATACTATGGCTTTTTAGCTAACGCGTGTCGCCAGAAGAAAGTCGCGGTAATACAACAGCAACAGGGGCTTGCACCGAAAAAACAGGAACAAACAGAGCAAACAACGCAGAGCGTTAAATGGCCCTGTACTGAATGTAAGTTGGGTCACTTGACGCTGGCTGCCATTATTTTACCCACGTTACCGACGGTTGCCTTCGCTAATACGACTTAACTCGCTGAGTAAGTCATATTGACAACTATTAAGAGGCTTGCATGAACGAGAGAGACCATGCTGTGCTAAAAATTAGTCAGACTTGCAAAGCGCATAATACTCGGCGTATTATCAGATTAAAGGGCCAGCGAGCCGCGACAGATATACCAGATTGAGGGAATATGTTAAGACAAACAGGGACAGTGGACTCATCCAATATCATTGGCAAAAAAGCAAATACCTATTGCATAAGTCTTGCCAACATCCTCACTCAACCATCTGCATGGCTAAGTTCAACAATTGATTCTTTTGCCGTGAAGGCAAAAAGAATACTAAAGCGTTA
>NZ_JBGIYY010000041.1:0-2218 GCF_041380235.1 Glaciecola sp. SC05 | reverse complement strand
TAAATAGCTTTTATCCGTCTTATACTCGTTTTTTCGTTTTTACTTTTCTGTATTCAACTTGCTAGCAAAAGACGAAAGTCTTCGATGAAGTATCGATGTTATATGCTATACCTTGGGTCTTATGATTTCGGCATCACGTTCACGCCATGGGAAATAAGGTAGTCAAGAATGTCTGCGTTATTGGGAAAAGCGGACGCGTAATAAGTTGCATTTTTTCCCTGACTATCAGTCATCTGCAAATCTAACCCAAAATCAACAAAGGTCTGTATAAGTGATAAATCTTGTTTAGATATTAACACCCTTAAAATCTCAAAATCTAATACAGCTCCCTGATTTAATAAAGATAAAATTAAATCGATAGGAGCATCGTTCATGATTGTTAAAACTAGCGTATGTTTAAGACTTCCTGCATCAGCAGATGATAAATCATCATTTAATGCCATAAATTCATCCCAATTACCTTGACTTGCTAAGTTTTGGGCAATATTTAATTTTTCCAAATGTGCTCTTTGTTCTTTTTCACTGAACTGTGACTCAACTGATAATACAGGTAGCCTATCTTTAGTATTTGGCCTTTCAACGTTAGCTTTAAAATTCACATTATCTCCCTCAACTGAGAGGGGATGGTTGAGGGGCGATACGGGAGCCGTTTTTTGTTGAATGTTATTTTCTAATACATATGACTTTTGAGCTGAGTTATTGCTTTGGAGGTCTATAACGATCGCATCATTTCTTGCTTTAAAAAAAAACACATAATATACGGTAGCAAATACCACGCACAATATGATAATTGAGTAAACTTGCTTAATCTTCAAAGTATGATTACGTATAACTTTCACTTTGACTGACCCTCAATAGGCCATGCAGAAAGAGCATCGTGAGCTTCATCATAACTACATCCAAATTCATCAATAATAAGGGAGCAAGCTTTATTTACATCGCCCTTTAACTTCGCTTCAATCGCTTCGGGAGGTAGTTTTGATGGGTTTGGATATTGAATATTTAATTTTTGAAGAATCAAACCAATTCTTTTATCCATTTGCTTACTTTGGCTTTCTAGCCCTTTTATTTTCGAGTTAAAAATGAATATCACTATGACAAAAAACATAAAATTAATAATGTAATAATAGTTCATTCTACATCCTTTTCTAACACAGTAAAATAACCTACAAATGAACTCCATTTGTAGGCTTGTATTTAATTAATAGCAGGTGTTATTTTTTTGTTTTGTACCCTGCGCTGCGCACCATTGAGTGGCTCGCTGCTGCAAGTAATAAGTACCTTGCACACATACTGTTGAATAACTAACGGTTGCGAGGGTCACTCTAATCGCGACGGCAGCGCACATCGTACCGATACCAGAATTATAAAAAGTATAGGTGCTTTGGCAATGTGTAACCCGACTATCGATAGCCTGTTCACACATCCTAATGTTTTCTTCCGGAGTTGGAGGAGTTACATTAGCGGCGTCAATAGCTGCTTAAGCTGCAGCAGCTATCGCGGCAGCATTTGTATAATAGTTACCAGTATATTGAATGTTGTTTTGTAGATTTGCCCAGTCATACCAAATCATACCGTTAACCATTGAAGGCCCCGTGTACGAACCCGTGACTTGGACAATCTCAATCGGATTCGGATCTGCCTGTGCATTTGTTACGCTGCACACGCACGCCAGTACTACCATTACTACATAAATTTTATTAATTATTTGTTTCATTTTATTCCTATTAAGCTAATGATTAATTTAAACGCTACTGTTAAAGTTAAGTGACGTATAAAGAGAAAGAATTTAAACCAAATGCTCTATATTCATGAAACAAACGAACTAAATATCAATCCTTGATTTTATAAATAACAAAAATCCTTTACCGCTATTTATATATTAAAATAACTGGAGAACGATACTTAAAAAATTAATCTACGTCAAATCTAAATGAATTTGCATACAGGAGATCATGTCTTTGGTTCGGGTGTATCATCGGTAGAGTCAATCACTAAAAGTTTAGGTATTTCCACACATACAATGCAACGTTTTGCCTGCAAAGAACTTGGACACATAAGAGTTACTAATTCTGCATTTGCCTCTCTATGTTTGGAAAAAGCTCGGGATCCAAAGAACTGGTATTGACAGATGCGTAAGTTAAATTTTGGCATACTGCAAGAAGCTTGGTGATATTAAAGGTTTTACTGACAGTTAGCCAATACCTCAGGTTTTTCG
>NZ_JBGIYY010000040.1:0-2334 GCF_041380235.1 Glaciecola sp. SC05 | reverse complement strand
ATTTGCACCCTAAAGGCACCACCCATTTGCGGCCTAATGGAGCCACCTGAACATGCTCTTTTCGCCCTCAAACAAGTTGATTATTGACTGCTTTGTGAAGCGCGTCCAGTTTTGTTGTTTTTAGTATTGTTTTCAGGTCTTAATTTTCGATAGCTTTCCCCTTCTAATATGAGTCGATAGGCGTTGTGGCGAAGTCGGTCAAGTGTGGCTGCGCCGAGCAGTTTATTCGGGAAGGCGTCTCCCCATTCGGTAAAGTCTAAATTGCTGGTAATAATGGTGGCGTTTTGTTCATAACGCTCATCAATTAAGTCGTGTAAGTCTTCGTCTTGTGGCGATTTCAGTGGTTTTAAGCCAAAGTCGTCAATGATGAGCAGTGGCACCTTGGCTAAGGTTTGGAAGCGCTTTTCATAGCTGTTGGTGGCGCGTGCGGCATACAGATTCGCCAGTAGTTTGGCTTGGGTAAAGAACAGTACATCCACGCCTTTTTGCACCGCGCAGTGCCCGATGGCTTGGGCTAAATGGCTTTNGCTTGGGTAAAGAACAGTACATCCACGCCTTTTTGCACCGCGCAGTGCCCGATGGCTTGGGCTAAATGGCTTTTACCGGTGCCACATGGCCCTGCTATTAGCACCGGCACTTTTTCATCAATAAAGCCGCAGGTTGCCAACTCTTGCACATAAGCACGGTTCAGTGTGGGGTTGGTGCTTAAGTCGAAGCTTTCTAGCGTTTTATTCGATTTAAAGCCTGCACGGCGCAGCCGTGTGGCGTATTTCTTTTGGTCTCGCCTCGCTACTTCATCTTGCACGAGTAAGGCTAAGAACTCAGGATACGTCATCTGATGTTCAATGGCTTCGCGGTTACGCTGGGCCAGTGAATCGGTCATGCCTGATAGGCGTAGTTGTTTGAGTAAGGGTGATAATTCTGGAATAGGGTTAATCATGGTTGTTCCTTTTTTTAATGTGGGATGAGTTTGTTAGGGTCGCGATTGAAGCGGCCTTTGCCGGTATAGCTGTCGCTTAAACTATCAAACGCATTGGTCTCATGGGGCAGTTCATCTAAGCCTTTTTCGAGTATTTGCTTAATCGCGCTGTAGCGCACATTGTCGAAGGTTAACGCGCGGCAACAGGCCCTTTCTAAGCGAGCTGGCCCGTAGCGTTTGGCGAAGCCCACCACACCCTGCGCTGCGCGCAGGTTATCCAGCACGCGGCTGGCAAACAGTCTTTCGATAAACAGATGGCAGTATTCCCCGACCTTTTTTGCTTGGCTTAAACAGTATTGGGGGTCTTGCATGTTGTAAGCTTGCGCCGCAGGTGGTTGATGCTCAGGCACAGTTGAACGTCCCCCTTCATGTCGTAATCGCCCATGCGTGGCTTTGAGTTCGTGCTGTTGGTAAATACGCACTGTGGAGTCACCGGCGCGTATCCACACCGTTTGGCGGATGAGTGTATAGGGCACTGAGTAACGACACAGCTCGAACTGCACATGACCATCACCATGGACTTTTGCCTGTGTCCACACGGCTTCCTCTGGGGGCACTTCAGGCAAGGGCTTCAGTAAGTCCTGCTCCACTTCTTTGAACTGCGTTAAAGGGTAAAGGCGCGTCGTACCATGCTTGCGATTGCCAGCCACACTCACAAGCCATTCTTTTAATTGCGCATTGGCATCGCTTAGGCTGCGGAACTCGCGAAGCGGCACAAACGCATTTTTGATGTACTTCACATTGGACTCAACCCGTCCTTTCTTTTGCGGGTCGCGCACTGGACATGGTGCAATTAAGAAGCCATAACCTTCCGCACACTCAGCATAAGCTCGCTGCACATCAGGGTCGTGATAACACGCTTTGGTGATGGCACATTTGGGGTTATCGATGATGACGCGTTTGGGTGCGCCGTTGAACCACTCAAATGCGCGGCGATGGCAAGATAACCATGTGGCGGTGCTTTGGCTCCAGATAAACTCCGCATACATATGGCGGCTCCACGCGAGCGTCATTACAAACACCCATGTTTTACGCAGCTCGCCGGTGCGGGTGTCTACCATCAATGGACCCGACCCGAAATCTACTTGTACCGCATCACCTGGGTCGAACTCCATAACCGTAGATACTTTGCCAGGCTCACTGGCAATCACGCTTTTAATGTAGCGGTTGACTGCCCAATAGCTGCCAGTAAAACCATGACTAGTGACTAGCTTTTGATGAATAGTGCTGCCTTGCACGCCACCTTCAATCCACTTGTTAACCTTCTCGGCATAGGGCAGGACGGAGGACACGCTTGATGATGGTGTGTGCACGGTAACATTTAGTACGGCTGCCAATTGGGCGTTGTCAGGTAG